>DASVPT010000277.1:0-2545 GCA_036389535.1 Actinomycetota bacterium | reverse complement strand
CCGGAACGATTGGCCTGCTCCTGGGACTCATCGTCGCCACGCTCGTCTCCATCCCGCTCTTCCGTCTTCCGAGCATCGCCGCCTACTCGACCGTCTCGTTTCTCTACGTGACCCTGTCCTACGTCGGCTACCGCATCGGTCGATCCAAAGCAGAAGAGTTGCTGTCGCTGTTCGGTGTGAAGCCTCGTGCGGCGGGCGGGCGCCAGGGGGAAGTCAGCGTTGTCGATTCGAGCGCCCTCCTCGACGGGCGGATCATGGCGCTGTTCGAGATGGGGTTCTTCACCGGAACGTTGCTCGTGCCGAGGAGCGTCGTGGAGGAGCTCCAGTCGGTGGCGGATTCGAGCGATCAGGGCCGAAGGGCCCGAGGCCGCCGCGCGCTCGACCTCGTCGTCCAGCTGACCAGGGATCCTTCGGTGGAGCTGTCGCTGGTGGACGATGACGAAGCGCGCTTGGGTGAACCCGTCGACGTTCAGCTCGTTCGAATGGCCAGGGCACGTGGCGGCGCCCTCATCACGAACGACACGAACCTCGCGAAGGTTGCCGCGGCGTTGGAGGTTCCCGTCCGCTCGATCTCCGCCTTGGCAGAGGCTTTGCGGCCGCAGGTCATGCCGGGCGAACGGGTCCCCCTTCGGCTCACTCGGCCTGGACGAGATGCCGGACAGGCGGTGGGGTACCTCGAGGACGGCACCATGGTCGTGGTGGAAAACGCAGGCGATCTGTTGGGCCAGACCGTCAGCGTGGCCATCACGAACACGTTGCAGACCTCCGCCGGCCGGATGGTATTTGCCCGGGTCGCCGACCGCCCGCTTCCCGACAGCTCGAGCGGGCGCCCCTCCAGGCCCGCTCACCCTCCCAGGCCTGCCCTGAAGACCTGAACTCGATACGCTTCGGGTGACGGGAGCCCCGTGCGCGGGGCCAGGCTCGGAGGATCTCGCTGACCACAACCGCTCTGCTCCTTGCCGCCGGCATGGGGACGCGCCTGGGCGAAGCCGTCCCGAAGGGACTGATCGACCTCCTGGGGCGGCCGCTGTTCGCCTACTCGCTCGACACGATGGCGGCGTCGAGGGCGATCGATGGGGTGGTCTTGGTGGCACCTTCCTCCGAATTGGAGCGCGCCCGAACGTTGGCCGCCGGCGTCAAGGTGGGAGCTCTGGTCCGGGACGTGATCGCTGGAGGATCCTCACGGGACGATTCGGTGCGGCTCGGACTGGCGGCTGTGCCGAGCGACTGCGACGTGGTGGTCTGCCACGATGCGGCGCGGCCCTTCGCAACAGCAAGCCTGTTCGTTCGTGCGGTTGATGCGCTGGCGGGCGCGGATGGCGTGGTGCCTGTGGTTCCGAGCTCCGACACGGTGAAGCGGATCGAGGGCCGGCGGATCGTGGCGACGGTCCCACGAAGCGACGTGGTGCTGGCCCAGACGCCGCAGGTCTTTCGGCTCGATTGCTTGCGCTCTGCTCATGACCGCCACGCGCGGTCGAGCGACTCTGAGCCAACCGATGACGCCATGCTCTTGGAGCAAGCCGGTTTCCACGTCGTCACCGTGGAAGGCGAACCCTCGAACTTCAAGATCACGACGCCGGATGACTTCCGCCGTGCCGAGATCATGGTCCGCGGGTATGAGTGACGTTCGGATCGGGCTGGGATTCGACGTTCACCGTCGAGCCGACGACCGGCCGCTCTATCTCGGTGGCGTGGAGTTCGGAGGGGAATCCGGCCTGCTCGGTCACTCCGACGGCGACGTCATCTGCCACGCCCTCGGAGACGCGCTCTTGGGCGCCGCCGCGCTGGGAGATCTGGGCGACCACTTTCCGGATACCGATCCCGCTTTCGCCGGAATCGCCGGGCTCGACCTGCTTGGCAGAGTGGTCGCGCTGCTCGAGCAAGGTGGGTTCGCTCCCACGTCCTGCGACGTCACGTTCGTCGCGGAGCGGCCCCACATCGCGGGCCACCGAGACGCGATCAGGGGGAACCTCGCGACGACCCTGGCGATCCCCGTTGACCGCGTTTCAGTGAAGGCGACGCGTCCAGAGGGATTGGGCCTCTCCGGGGACGGCGCCGGATGCCTCGCTGCCGCCGTCATCGTCCACCTCTGATGGCCGCCGGCGGCTCGAAGAGAAACGTTTCGGCGGGACGGCGCACCGCGCGTCGTGGCCACCGGCGCTCCGACGACTTCGTTGTCACGGGGACGCGCCCGGTCATTGAAGCGATTCGAAGCGGTCGTGCCACTCGCGTCGTCGCGGCCCGAGGCCGTCACCGAACGGAAGGCATGAACGAGCTTGTCGCTGAGGCATCGCGCCGCGGATTGGAAATCGAGACCGTCGATCCCCCCCAGCTCGCGGCTTTGGCGATGGCGACGGGGGATCATCAGGGCGTCGCCGCAGTTGTCTCTCCTCCTGAGGAGCTCGACGATGGCGCGCTGAAGAGCATGTCGTTCGATCGAGACGCTCTGGTGGTCGTGCTGGACGGCATCACCGATCCGCAGAACTTCGGCGCGTGTGCCCGGGCCGCCGAAGCCGCCGGCGCCTCGGTGCTGATCGCTCGAAAA
>DASVPT010000276.1:0-4325 GCA_036389535.1 Actinomycetota bacterium | reverse complement strand
TCAACTCCCTCACGCTTCAGGCGGAAGTCGTCACCGAGCTCCGGCGTTCCTCCGGGATTCGGCACGTATTTGGCAAGCACCACGACGTTCGGCATGCGGAGGAATGCTACAGGGATGGCACGCCCATGTGGTCTGTACTGTGACCGCGATGGAGCTTCGTCAGCTTGGACAAATGGATCTGAAGGTTCCGGTGGTCGGCGTCGGAACGTGGCGGGTGTTCGATGTTCGCCGGCGTACCGAACAGGAGCGGGTCCGCGACCAGGTGACCGAGGCGCTGTCGGTCGGGGCGAACCTGTTCGATTCCTCTCCTATGTATGGAGAGGCGGAGCGCGTGCTGGGCCACGCCCTCGGCGGGCGGCGCGAGCAGGCGTTGGTGGCCACGAAGGTATGGACTCCGTCCGCTCGGGAGGGGCGAGCGCAGGTCAAGGCGGCGATGGACTACTACGCCGGAACGGTGGACGTGTATCAGATCCACAACCTCGTGGCGTGGGAGGACCATCTGCCGATGCTCGAGGCGCTGCGGAACGAGGCCCGCATCCGGGTAATCGGGGCGACGCACTACAGCCCGTCGGCGTTCGCCGAGCTCGCCACGGTGATGCGAACAGGTCGAATCGGACAGATCCAGATTCCGTACAACCCACACGAACGCGAGGTCGAGCGAGAGATCCTTCCGCTGGCGGAGGATCTCGGAATCGGCGTCATCGTGATGCGGCCGCTTGGAGCCGGAGGACTGATGCGCCGAGCGCCGAACGAGAAAGAGTTGGCGCCGCTCCGCGAGTTCGGCGTGAAGACGTGGGCTCAGGCGCTGATCAAGTGGGTGCTCAGCGACCCTCGATGCCACGTCGCCATCCCGGCGACATCACGGGCCGGGCGAATCACAGAGAATGCCAGAGCCGGCGACCCGCCGTGGCTCGACCGGGAAGCCCGCGAATTGGTGGACCGGCTCGCAGGCGCCTAGCGAGCACGAACGCCCGACCGCCCAGTTGGTTCTGGTAGCTCAGGGACTTACGGACAGCCGACGAGCTTGTTGGTGCCAGATCCGCCGACGCATGAATCGGTCCCGGTGCCACCGTTCAGGTAGTCGTTTCCGGCCTCACCGAGCAGCTTGTCGTTCCCGTTCTCCCCATAGAGCTTGTCGTTACCGGTGCCGCCGCACGCCTTGTCGTTTCCATCTCCAAGACGGACCGTGTCGTTTCCTCCGAGAGCCAACACTCCGTCCGCCCGGGCCGTTCCCGTGAGGACATCAGTTCCGCCTGTTCCGACCACGTTGACCAGCTGGCCGGAGCACAAAGCGCGCTCGTAGGCACCGGTGTCGAGGGTTGCGCCTTGGGCCCTGGGAACCCCCCGCTGATCGGTGGTGATCCCGCTGGCGGGGCCGTGGTTGACGGCGGAGCTTGCTGCGGGAAGGGCGTGGGTCTCTGTGCGCCCGCCGTTCCATCCGAGCGCTGCGAGCAGCCCCACCGATGAGACACCTGTGTCATCGCTCGCAAGAGGCGCGACGGTGCATCCGGCGGTATCCCCGATGATGTTGTAGCCGTTTGAGGTGATGGTGCCCGAGCAGTCAGGGCGGGTGGTCGCCGGACCATCAAAGTTCCCTGCGAGGATCGAGTTACCCATGGTCACTGTGCCGAAGATGCCGCCGCCGTTCGCGGTGCTGCCGCCGTTGTCGTTGGAGTCCGACCGATTTGCCGTCACCGTGCTGTTCGTGAGCGTTGAAGCGCTGGAGGTGTAGATGCCGCCTCCGTCGTGGCGCGCGCTGTTCCCGCTCACGGTGCTGTTGGTAAGCGTCAGAGTGCCGCCGTCTGAAAGGATGCCGCCGCCGGAACTGGAGGCGTCATTCCCGCTCACCGTGCTGTTCTCAAGAGCCAGCGTGCCGGAGGTCAGGCTGGTGCGGATGCCGCCTCCAAAGCCATATGCGTGATTGCCGCTCACGGTCGTGTTCGTCAGCGTCGTATAGCCGCCGCCTTCGATATCGATGCCGCCGCCGCCGGCGGCGGCCGCGCGATTGCCGCTCACGGTGCTGTTCGCAAGCGTGAAGGTGCCGCTTCCGTTGAAGTAAATGCCGCCTCCGTGGCCGTTTACTGAGCCATATCCGTCGTTGCGGCTCACGGTGCTGTTCGCAAGCGTCAAGTTGCCGCTTCCGCTGAAGTAGATGCCGCCTCCGTACCCTCCTGCTGAGCCGGCGCCAGCGGCGTTGCCGCTCACGGTGCTGTTCGTAAGGCTGAGGGTGCCGTCCGAGAAGATGCCTCCGCCAGATCCCGCTTCAGCGTCATTGCCGCTCACGGTGCTGTTGGTAAGCGTCAGAGTGCCGTCCGAGACGATGCCGCGTGTGCCGCCCGTGATCCACAGATTCGACATGGTGACGGTCGCTGAGGCAAACACGCCGAAAACGGGCTCCCCGCTCAAGTTCGACATTGTGTAGGCGTCGACGATCGCCACACCCCCGGTGGCCTTCAGGACGACCTCAGAGGTGATGTCCAGATCACCGGCCGCCGAGGTGTTGTCGCTTCCGGCGAGGGTGAGCCGGTAGTAGCCGGAGGGAATCTCGATGATGTCCGCCCCGCCGACCGCGTTGGCCCCGATGATGGCCTCGCGCAGGGAGCAGTCGTCGTCGCACGCACTGTCATTGGTGTCGGCGGTCTTGGTGACGGTGAGGGTCGTGGCGCTAGCGGGAGCCGCCTGGAGGGCCAATGCCAAGAGGGGGACGGCGAACAAGAGGATGGCTCGCCGAGCCCACAGGTTTTCGCCCTCTCGGGCGAGGATGGCTCGCCGAGCCCACAGGTTTTCGCCCTCTCGGGCGCGGACGGAACGACGGTTCGCGGACGACTTCAGCATGACAAGGCCTCTCTTCTCCAAATGGCGCCAATTGGCGCAGCCCGAGTCCCCCGGGCGTTAGGCGAGAGGCCCATGCATCGAGTTGACAGTAGACCTCTTCTGCTTCCAGCAGAAGACAAACAGTGACCATCTTTTTGATAGGCAATTCGCGCGCGTTGTTACTGGGGCAGCGCGCGCGCTCGGCCTCTCCGAAGCAACAGCGAGGGCGCCCATTCGGCGGGCGAACGGTCGGAGGACCACGGCGCGTACGGCGCCATCGTCAGCGCGGCAAGCGATAGCAGCACCGTGTCGTAGTTCACGCGCCAGCCGGAGAAGTCACGCCAGCTCTGGTCGCGGTCGGGCTTCAGCGGCACCCCGGCCGCAGCCAGCCGGTCGTACGCCTCGTCGTACTCGGCTCGCGTTATGGAGATCGGATCGTCCGCTGTGGGGTTCGCTTCGTATTCGATGCGGAAGAAGTCGGCGATGCGGCGAAGGGCCAGATATCCGGCACGGATGCAGAACTCCGCAGCCGGCTCCCGAGGACGGTCGACCGTCGACGCCATGAGCGACGCGGCGTCCATGACCGCGCCGCTGGCCGTCACCCACGAGTGATCTGGCTGGGGGGAACGAAAGAAGACCAGCGCGGCGAACGACGTGTGGCTCTCCTCCAGCTCCACGAACCACCGTTCCCAGTCCTTCCACAGATCGCGGAGCCGGTCGTATCCCTCCAGGACCCAGTACCGCTCCAGCATTTCGACGGCCGAAGGCGGCGACCCGGCCCGCACCTCCATCGCCGTGACCGCGCTCTCTCTCCGTGAGAACGCGGCGTAGATCGTCGGCAGATACGTGATCAACAATGCCAGAAGGACCAGCCCGAGCGCCGCTTCAATGAAGTCGAGCGCACTGGATGGAAGGTCGGGCGGGCGTTCGAACCCGACTGTCAGGATCGATGAGCCGCTGAGACGGAACGCCTCGCGGAGAGACAGATCATGGAACGCCCAGAACATGAAGGTGAAGCCAATCAAGACAAGGGTGATCCAGACCAGAAGGAGCGCCAGGAGCGTCACGGGCGCGTACAGCGCCATCACCCGATCGCGCTTCTCATAGGAGGATGTGCGGCCGGCCCGGAGCCGAAACACTCGCCGCATCATCACAAAGACGAACCGGCCGAGTCGCGCCGGGACTCCCCGGGGGAGGATGACAGTTCGTACCGCAGATCCGAACGTGGCGAAGACGATGAGTGCTCCCGCCACGAACGCCACGATCTTCAGCGCGATCACTCAGCCTCCTCTATTGCTGGCTTAACGCCTGATCATGTTGACGTGTTCCCGCCGGGAAAGCATCTCGATTGGTAGCGTGGCCGGACATGCGCTGGGCGACGTTTCGGGCGGCAGATGGCGACGAGCGAGTCGGAGTGGTGGTCGACGCCGAGATCCACGCGCTCGACCCTGGGTTGACGCTCCTCGGGTTGCTGGAACAAGGCGTCGAAGCCCTGTCTGAACGAGGTGAAC
>DASVPT010000275.1:0-1591 GCA_036389535.1 Actinomycetota bacterium | reverse complement strand
TGGCGATGACGTCGCGCTGGTCTTGGGTGAGCTCGATGAGCTCGGTGTCCTTCGTCGAGACCGCCACTACGACTCCTCGACCTTGGTGAAGTCCTCCGCGGTCTTCTGGCGCGTCAACCCCGCGGCCCGTCCCCGCGCGGCCAGTTGCTCGGCCATCTTGCGGCTGGCCTCATCGATCATCTCGCTGCCGAACATCACCGCACCGCGCCGCTCAACTTCGGTTGCGTGGCGATACGCATCGAGCATCGCCTCGGCCTTGTCGTATTCGTCCTGGGTCGGCGTGAAGACCTCGTTCAGCACGTCGATCTGGCCGGGGTGCAACGCCCACTTGCCGTCGTAGCCGAGGGCCTTGGCCCGCGTCGCCATCTCGCGAAACCCGTCCAGGTCCTTGATCAGCAGGTACGGGCCGTCGATCGCCTGGACGCCGGCATGCCGCGCGGCGATCAGGATGGTCGAGAGCACGTGGTGCCAGTGGTCGCCGGGATAGCCGGGCATCGGCAGGCCGGCCGTGACCGTGGGCAAGCCCAGCGACGCGCTCATGTCGGCGGGGCCGAAGATGAGGTCTTCGATCCTGTCCGAAGCGGCCGCGATGTCATGAATATTTTTAAGACCGGTCGCGGTCTCGATCTGGACCTCGAGGCCAATGCGCCGGTCCAGCCCGGTCGTCTCCTCGATCATTCGCAGGAGACCGTCGACGAAAGCGACGTCGGTCGCGTACTCGACCTTCGGGATCATCAGGCAGTCGAGAAACTGCCCGGCGTTCTCGACGACCTCGATGATGTCCCGGTAGCACCACTTCGTGTAGACGCCGTTGATCCGTACCACAACCGTCTTGCCGCTCCAGTCGCCCTCTTTGAGGGCCTGGATCACGTTCCCCCGGGCTTCCTCCTTCGCCAGTGGTGCGACGGAGTCCTCCAGGTCCATGAAGACTTCATCCGCCGGCAGCGACGGCGCCTTGGTGAGCATCTTCGGCGACGAGCCGGGAACAGAGAGGCAGGAGCGCCGGGGCCTGGTCACCCGACGGATGCTAGTGCCGCTCGCTTCGTCCGCCAAAGCCATGTGGCTCTACGGCAAGAACGCCTTCACGTTCTCTTTGGTCACGAGCTGCACGTCCACAGTCTCTTTCGGCGGAACCCTCCCGCCGTCGGCTGCCGCGGTGGCAGACCGGAGGGCCAGGCGGCCCAGCTCTTCGGCATCCGCCACCACGACCCCATCGAGGTCTCCCTTTTGGACGGCGCGCAAGGTCGCCGGCGCGCCCCCCAGCCCGACGATGGCCATTCGTTTGAGGATGCCGCCGTGGCGCGCCGCCTTGAGCACGCCGAGGGCAATCTCGTCGGTCCCGGCAAACACCCCGTTGAGCTTGGGGTCCGAGTCGAACAGCGCAGCGGCGGTGTGGGCGGCCTGCGCGATCGTCGGGCCGGCGTCGTTTTCGGTCATCACCGAGATCGTCGTCGTCTCCTTCGAGATCTCGCGGAAGCCCTCCACGACCCCCGACTCGGAACCGTTCTGCGACACGAGCTCCGCCGCGTGGCCCGCTCCGCCCATCCGCACGAAGAGAAACTCAGCTGCGAGCTTGCCCGCCAGGGCCTCT
>DASVPT010000274.1:0-6651 GCA_036389535.1 Actinomycetota bacterium | reverse complement strand
GTGCAGCGCCACGGCGAGGGTGGTGGTCACGCCGAGCGGCACGTTCACCAGAAACGCCCCCGCGATGATCGCCCCGTCCACGAAGTTGTGGACCCCGTCACCGATCAGATTGCTGATGGCGACCGGATGGATGGGATTTTCACTCGCCGGGTTCAGCGCGTGATGCCAGTGAATGAACTTCTCCAGGACGAAGAAGCCGACGATGCCAGCCACCATGACGAACGCCACCGACGAGGTCACACCGCCGGTCTTCGACAGCTCGGGAAGGATGTGGAGGAGGGCATCGCCCAAAAGGGCTCCCACGGCGAAACTGACCAGAAAGGGAATGAGCAGCCTGAGGAGACCCTGTCGGATGACCAGCGTGAGCACGCCAACGAATGACAGAACGCTCACGACGAATACGGCCACGAACGTGAAGAGCCAGGTCTTCGCGGCGACGGCGACCATCCGAGCCGAAGGCTAGCAGTCCGAGCAGCGCTGACTGGCTAGCCCCCAGCGAATCGCAGCGCATCGTGATACGCCGCCTCCACCTCCACGGAGACGACCTCCCAGCGGAAACGTTCGGCCCGGGCCCGCCCGGCCGCGCGGAGGCGTTCGGCGAGCGCAGAATCTGACAGGACACCGCGCACAGCGTCGGCGAGCGCTCCGGGATTCTCCCGCTCAACCAGGAGCCCGTCGACGCCGTTTCGAACGACCTCGCGATAGCCGGGAATGTCCGAGGCGATCACTGGAAGACCTGCAGCCATCGCCTCGACCAGAACGATGCCAAAGCTCTCCCGTCCGGTGGACGGTGCCACGAACAGATCGGCGGCGGCGTGGTAGCTCGGGAGCTTCAGGTGAGGAACCATCCCCGCCATGGTCACGCGGTCCTCCACGTCGTCGGGCAGCAGAGACAGCGCGCGTCGCTCCGGTCCGTCGCCGACCACGGTGAGAGAGAGGTCGGAATATTCCCGGGCCAGCAGGGCGAACGCCTCGACCGCGGTTCGAAATCCCTTCCTCGGCTCCAACCGGCCCACGAAGAGCATGTGGCGTCCTGGGGGGAGGTCGATCGGAGCCGCGTGGCGAAACGGCTCGACGTCGACCCCGTTCGGAACCACCCTCGCCCTGACGTTCGCCCGGACGTGCCGTTTGAGGAACCCCAATGCCGCTTGCGACACGGCGAGCCACAGCGCCGGCCGGTCCCAGACCCGACGAAACGCCCGGGAGAACCCGGCGAAGAGCACCGAGCGATCCATGTACGCATGCGAGACGGCAACCACGGGAACGTCCGCTTCGAGCGTGGCGAAGAACCCGGTGCTCGGGGCGAACGGTTCGTGCGCGTGAACGACGTCCGGCCTGAAGCTCTCCAGCGCCTCTCGGATTCGTTTCCTGCTTCGCGGGTCGGGACAGATCGGGGCCACCGAGCCGTTGAAGGGGACGCGGACCGGCCGGCCGACGTGGACGACGCCGGGTTCGGGTTGGTCGTCTGAGGACGGCGCCAGGACCAGCGTCTCGTGCCCTCGACGCCGAAGATGCTCCGAGAGCTGTCTGATGTGAACCTGGACGCCGCCCGGGGCGTCCCATGCGTACGGACAGGCGAGGGCGACTCTCACGTCGCCGCGGCGACGGTGCCGCCCGAAGCCGGGACGTCGCCCCACGCGGGCTGAAACATGTGCCAGTCGGTCGGTGCTTCGGAGATGAACCGCTCAAACGACGCAGCGATGAGACGAGTGAGCGTCACGACGTCGGCGCGCATGTCACCGGTTCGCTCGATCTCGATCGGCGGAAGGATCCGGCAACGCCAGCCCTCGCGAGTGGTGAAGGCGGACGCCACGGATAATGGAGCGCCGGTCCCGAGCGCAAGCCGCGCCGGGCCGGGCGGAAGCTTTCTCGGCGCGCCGAACATCTCGACCTCGACGCCACGCCCAGTGAGATCTCGGTCGGCGACCAGTGCGAGCACGTAGTTCTCGGCAAGGAGACGAACGAGGGTCTCACCCAGCCGTTTTCCCTGTGATAGCGGGATGATCGTCATCCCGAGCGCGCGTCGGTGGCGGAAGAACAGGTCGAAGATCTCCGGCGGCTTGAGCTCTTCGGCCACGGCGGCGAACTTGAAGCCCCGCATGGAGAGCCAGTGGCCGCCGGCGTCCCAGTTCCCCATGTGCGGCAGGGCGACGACCATTCCGCGCCCCGCATCCACCGAATTTTGGATGTGCTCAAGTCCATCGATGCTCCACCGCTGTTCCACCTCTTCCCACGGCATGGTTCTCACAGCGAAGGTTTCGTACCAGTACCGCGCATACAGGCGGAAGCATTCGCGCGTGGCTGTTCGAACGATCGCCGACTCGGGAGGGTGGCCGAGCACATGTGCGAGGTTGTTCGCCACGGTTGCCCGCTGACCGCTGGCCATGGCGTGGTGCAACCGGTGGAAGGCGGAGGCGGCGGCCAGGCCGACGGGACGAGGAAGACGCATCCCGAGCCACTCGGTCGCCCGCATTTGGGCGATGGCGAGCCGCTCGTTGAGGGTTCGCTTCGTACCGTCGCCCGCCTCGATGGTCCGCGGTTCCATCAGACCGGCGCTCCGGTCGCCGCGGCGCTCTCGCGCTCCTCCCCCGCCACGTCCAGCCCTCGCTTGACGGCCGCACCGACGCTGAGGATCGCGAAGGCCCACAGCGAGACTTCCAGAACGACGGCTTCGAACCGAGCCCCGAAGACGGCAACGACCAGCAACGCAGCAGTGACCGTTCGATAGGGAACGCTTTCCCAGCCCCGGTATCCGACGCCCTGTCCTCGCGCCAGTTCGTAAGCGACGAGATAGGCCGCGCCGAACCCGACCAACGAGACCACGCTCACCCGCGGTGATGACTCGCTCTGGAGCCATGTCAGCGGAATAAGGATCGACGCGTCAAACAGGACGCTTGCAAGCCGAGACACGAACGTGAAGCGATTTTCTCGTTCGCTCGTAATCCGAGCGAAACCGCGAAACCCGCCGGGCCCGCCCTCCGCCCCAACGGGTGCCCCTAGAAGAAGCGCTGCGGCAATGAGCGTCGTAAGCGCGGCCATCAATGGATGCCGGCTGAGCAACAGACCAGCTGTTGCCGTCGACGCCGCAACTGAAACCGTCGAAAGGACTGTCCATAGAAGCGCAGGGCGCGGACGGAGTGAGGGATCGGACAAGCGAGCCATACCGTTCGGCGAGCGTAGCATCGCGGCCGCAGGGCATTTCCGGGCTCTCATATAATCGCGGCTCCGGGGGCATCTCCCCCACGTCGAGCGGCTCGAACAGGGAAGGGCGATGAACGTCTACGAACCTTCGAAGATTCGAAACGTCGCATTGGTCGGACACAGCGGTGCGGGCAAGACCAGCCTCTCCGAAGCAATGCTCTTCGCCGCCGGCGCGCTCACCCGAATGGGCAGGGTCGAGGACGGCAACACGGTCTCCGACCACGATCCCGAAGAGGTCCGTCGCGGGATCAGCGTCTCGCTTTCGCTGATCCCCGTGGAATGGAACGGAACCAAGATCAACATCCTGGACACTCCGGGCTACGCCGACTTCATCGGCGACGTTCACGGGGCGCTCCGGGCTGCCGACGCGTGCGTGTTCGTGGTGTCGGCGGTCGATGGCGTGCAGGTCCAGACCGAGGTCATCTGGGAGATGGCCGCCGAGGCCGGACTTCCGCGGGCCATCGTGATCAACAAGATGGATCGAGAGCGGGCGTCCTTCGACCGAACGCTCGACCAGCTGGTGAGCGCGTTCGGCACCCAGGTGGCGCCGATCCAGCTTCCCATCGGCGAGGAGCACGAATCCTCGGGTGTCCTCGATCTCCTGAGCAAGCGCGCCTACCGATACTCGGGAGCGCCGAAGGGCGAGGAAGGCGATTGGCCGGAGGACCTCGCTGCCAAGGCGGAGCCATACCGGGAGCGATTGGCCGAGTCGGTGGCCGAGGCGGACGACTCGCTGCTCGAGAAGTATCTGGAGCAGGGCGAGCTCTCCGCCGAAGAGATCGCTTCGGGCGTGAAGGCCGGTCTGGCGCAGGCCAGGTTCACCCCCGTGTTGGTCACCGCGGCGGACAAGCCGATCGGCGCCGACCGGGTCGCATCTTTCATTGCGGATGAGCTGCCCTCGCCCGCGGATCGGGCGCCCGTCACCGTTCAGAACAAGGCAGGCGAGGAGCAGGAGCGATCGTGCGACGCCAGCTCCCCGTTGGCGGCGCTCGTGTTCAAGACGGTCTCCGACCCGTACGTGGGCCGGATCAGCATGTTTCGCGTGTTCAGCGGACGCATTCGACCGGACTCACCGGTCTACAACTCGACGCACACAACGGATGAGCGGGTCGGCCAGCTGTTCACGCTTCGCGGGAAGGACCATGAAAACGTGTCGGAAGTTCAGGCCGGAGACATCGGCGCGGTTGCGAAGCTGACCCACACCGGCACGGGCGACACGTTCTCGGTGAAGAGCGACCCGGTGACCTTCCCGCCGATCCAATGGCCCGAGCCTCTGCTGGCAATGGCGCTGGAGCCCAAAACCAAGGGCGACGAGGACAAGCTCTCCACCGCCATCTCGAAGGTCCAGGAAGACGACCCGACGTTCCGCGTCGAGCGGTCAGCCGAAACGCACGAGACCGTGATGTACGGCATGGGCGAGACGCACCTCGACACGATGGTCGAGCGGATGAAGCGAAAGTTCGGCGTGGACATCGTGTCCCATCCGGCCCGAGTCCCCTACAAGGAGACCATCAAGGGGAAGGTGAAAGCCCAGGGCCGGTACGTGAAGCAGAGCGGCGGCCACGGCCAGTTCGGCGTGTGCTGGATCGAGGTCGAACCACTCCCGCGCGGGAGCGGATTCGAGTTCGTCGACAAGATCGTCGGCGGCGTTATTCCGAACCAGTTCATCCCCTCGGTGGAGAAGGGTGTGATCAAGACGATGACCGAGGGCGTGGTCACGCCGTACCAGATGGTCGACACGCGGGTAACGCTCTACGACGGGAAGTTCCACCCCGTCGACTCCTCGGACATGTCGTTTCAGATCGCCGGCGCCATGGCGCTGCGCGAGGCGGTGGCCCAGGCAGGCGTGTCGCTGCTCGAGCCGATCATGAAGGTCGAGATCACCGTGCCCGAGAACTACACCGGCGAGATCATGGGCGACCTGAACTCGAAGCGGGGACGGATCGCGGGAATGGAGTCAGTCGGCGGCGGCAAGCAGAAGATCAGCGCGCTGGTGCCTCAGTCGGAGATGACGCGGTACGCCATCGACCTGCGATCGATGACCCACGGCTGGGGCCAGTTCAGGATGAGCTTCGACCACTACGAGGAAGTGCCTGCCCACCTCGCCGACAAGGTCGTCGAGGCCGCCAAAAAGGACAAAGAGGCAGGCTAGCGTCGCCCTTCGGGAGCTAGTACGAGGGCGTCGACCTCTCCAAGCGGGCGAGCCGTTCATGGATCGTGATGAGGTCGTCCCGCTGCTTATCGATCTCCTGACGGAGTAGGTCCACCGACTTCGTTAGGAATTCGACGCTCCGGCTTAGACGTCCAAAGCCGTACGCGAAGCTGATCAACGAGACGCCGGCCGTGATGCCGCCGCCTATAAGAGGACCTGCGAAATCCGCCACATCGTCATCGTACTCGCGCCGACTGACATGGCCTGCTCGCACCGATCGCGATGTGAACGTGCTACGCCGGCTGCGCCGCCGGACGAAGATTCTTGCGCCACGGCATTCTGATCTGGGCCAGCAGAAACGTGACAATGCAATAGATGGCGATACCTATCGGAGCTCCAAGAACGAAAAGGAACCACTCGTAGGGTTCAACCCCTATCACGGCGTGCAAAACGCCACCGACGAAGAAGTCGAACGAGCGCACGAGCACGACGCCGATGTAACCCGCAAGCCCCACGCGGATGGCGTGAAGCGGGTGACGCGAATTTAGGACGAGGCCTCCAACGAATGGCGGGACCATTGAGGAAACGACGAAGAAAGCATCGACCGCCCGGAGGTTATCCCTTGCTGAACCGAGGATGAGCAAAGAGAAGGGACATATGCCAACCAAGAACGAACAAAGACAGCTCAACCCGACGAGACTCGCCCCCGCACGTCTAGTGGGATGCCTCGATTGTTTCATTCGACGTAGACCTGATGCCCCTAGGCGGAAAATAAGCGTTTCATCTTGGCGTAGGTTCCGGACAAGAGTTCCGGCAGGACTTTGGTTTCCCCGATCACCGGCATGAAGTTCGTGTCGCCGTCCCATCTCGGGACGACGTGCCAGTGGACGTGATCGGCGACGCCGGCACCCGCAACCTTCCCCAAGTTCAGGCCGACGTTGAACCCATCGGGATTCGAAACCTCTTTCAAGGCGCCGATCGAACGCTGAAGTAGCTCGGAAGCCTCGGCCAACTCGTCAGCTGTCAGCTCCTGGAAGTCGCCGACATGCCGAAATGGCGCGACCATCAGATGCCCGGGGTTGTACGGAAACGCGTTCAGGATCACGAACGCCTTCTCGCCGCGGGTGAGAATCAGCGACTTCTCATCGTCACCGAGGTTCGGCTTGTCGCAGAAGATGCAGCCGCTCTTGTCGTCGTCCCGCGCGGACTCGATGTACTCCATCCGCCACGGGCTCCACAGCCGTTCCATGGCCTGAACGGCTAGACGGTCGGCTTCGGTTCGGTCGCCGCGGCCAGCT
>DASVPT010000273.1:0-24086 GCA_036389535.1 Actinomycetota bacterium | reverse complement strand
AGCACCAACCCCGCCATCCCGTTCGCGGCATCCGCCGCCACGACGAGCGGCGAGAAGCTGTTCAGGTCGGCGAACGACAGCGCATGCTCCAAGTAGTCTTCGAGCAAATCGATCTCTTCGCGCGAGCCGGTCGACCCACCCGATGGATCGACGCCTCGTTCGGCAAGCTCCCGAATCTCCTGCAAGCCGCTTTCCTCACCGACGGGAGCTGCCCCGGGGCGACAGAGCTTCAGGCCGTTGTAGTGCGGTGGGTTGTGGCTCGCGGTGAACATCGCCCCCGGGAGCGACAGTCGCCCCGATGCGAAGTACAGGAGATCGGTGGTGGCGAGTCCAAGATCCGCGATGCCGACGCCCATCGACATGGCGCCGTCGGCAAAGGCCGCGGCGAGCGAAGGGGACGACAACCTGCAATCACGCCCCATCACGATGCGATCGCTTTCGACCCAGGACGCGAAGGCTCGTCCTACTCGAGACGCCACATCCTCATCGAACGCATCGGGATAGACACCCCGAACGTCGTAGGCCTTGAAGATCGAACGAAGGTCTGCCGGCATCGCGGCTGATTCTAGACGACGGCCTTACGGCCTCCGTCGTGAAGACGTTGTGCGCGAAGTGACGTCGGTCCCTCAGGCGATCGGCCGATCAGGGCCGGATTCGTTACTGAAGGGAAACGATCTCGAGAACGTCATCGAGACGAATGATGTGCCCCGCCCGCTCCCACCCGCGCCACTCGCAAACACAGCAAGTGGTGAACGAGGCCGGCGCGCCACCGAGCGTCATTTCGACTCGAAGCGTTTCGTCCGAACCACACTTCGGACAAAAGATGCTGTTTTCGGCATTGTCCTTGGTCATCGCACTGTGATTCTTGCCACCACCAGGTGGCCTGCCCATAGGTCGCTCGGCGCAATTTTCGTCTCACACCGACGCGCTACACGTGTCGGTCACTCGGGGGATGGACCTTTACCAGGCGATGACGACTGGCGTGCCGACCCCGACCCGACCGAATAGGTCCTCCGAGTCTGAAATGTGCATCCGAATGCAACCGTGCGATGCGTAGTGCCCGATGGACGCGTCGTCGGGCGTGCCATGAATCCTGATCCCCGGCGCGTTCAGGTCCAGCGCGCGGGTGCCGAGCGGGTTGTCGGGGCCGGGAGGGATGAAGTCAGGAGCCTTCTTTCCCCACGTCTTCTTCGCGGGGTTGACCCACGTGGGGTTGATCCGCTTGTTGATGATGCTGAAATGCCCTTGCGGCGTTGGGTACTTCGGTTGCCCCGTGGCCACGCTGAATTTCGCCGCGAGGTCCAGGCCGTCGTAGAGATAGAGCCGGTTCTCAGAGAGTCGAACCACGATGAGCTTCCCGAGGTTCTTCTCGGTCACTTTCGGGAGCACCTTGGTGAAACCAAGAGCGACCGAGGACTTCCCCTGCCGAACCGCGGAGACGATCGCCTTGCGGGCAGCCGCCTCGTCGAGAGATCGACCGACCTTTGCCCTCTGCTTGACGAGCCCCCCGTCGATGAAGTCGAGGGCGGCGTTCCTCGGCTGGACGCGTACTCGGTCGGCGACGTTCCGAACGAACCCGTCGATGGCGCCCGTCCTCAACGAGGTTCTCATGTCGAAGTTCTGCTCGACCGGGCGGTTGAGCAGTCGGTGGAGGAGGCGAGACGTCCATCCGAGCTCATTCGAATACGCAACCGCTCGATCCAGGGCGCGCTGGACGCTCGCCCTGACACCCAGTTGCCGTGCGGTCCGAACCCATCGCTCCTCGCCGGCCCGAATGTGGATCTTTCGGTCGAGGACGGCCGACACGGTTGGAGCCACCACATCCTCGGCCTCTTCGCGGGTCATCCCGCCGACGTCCACACCTGCCACGCTCACCCCGGGAAGAAGGACGCTGGCATGAGCCTGCTCGTACCGGTATCCCGCGAACGCCACTCCACCCATGGAGACGGAGATGAGAAGCACGGCGATGGCGATCCCGAACAGGATCGGCGGGATCCGGCGATCTGGCTCTTTGGTCGTTCCCTCGCCGGAGGGCTCGGTGTTTCGGGTTTCTTCTGGTTCCTCGATCATCGACTCACCCTCATGGTGCAGATCCTACGGGTTGGCCCGCCCGTCGCTTCCGACGACGGCACGATTCACATCGGCACGCCGAGCGACGCGGCATAGCCCGCATCATCCGAGCTATACGACGTCTCGGCCGCGGCCACGTTTCCCGTTTCGGCCTTGACCACAACCGACACGGGCTCCCCCGTGGGCCCCGGCGGGACCTCAATCGTCACGGTTCTTCCCGCCGGGATCTGAATCGAACCGCCCTGGTTCGTCGTGACCGGCCCGGCGTCGCCGATGTACGACAGCGTGACCGACGCCGCCGTCCGAGCCGGGTTCTGGAGAACGAGCAGTTCACGCCCCCCATCGGGCGGGCTTCCCGGCAATACCAGCCAGGCGCGTCCGCTGCGATGAACGCCGCCGATGGTTGCCGTGTCATCCGTTTTCTCCCCGCTGGTGACGGCGACCGCTCCAATCGAGCTGCCGTCGGTACTCACCACGAGTCCGGCTCCCTGAACCTTCCCAAGGTCCTCGGCCCGAACCTGACCGGGTGCCAGCCGAAGGCGAGGCTGCTCGAACAATGGCTGCTCGCTGCTCTTCTCCTGCGCGGTCACCGAGATGGTCCCAACAAGGGTCCCCGGGTTCACAACGGAGAGTGTGCTCGGATCCGACGCGGCGGCGGGCATGATCCACCGCTTCTCGGGGGGAATTCCTCCCTCGGACCGGATCCCTCCGGGGACCACGCCGAGCGAGCCAGCGACCACGCGGCCGATCCTCGCGACGATCTCCACCGTGACGGTTTCTTCTCCCGGCGCTTCGAGCGCGTACTTGTTGACCTTGATCGCGACGGAGCGGCGGCCGCTCAGAACGAACGGGGTGAGGACACTGGGGCGAACGGTGCGTCGCGGCGTTCGGATGATCACGTCGAACTCCGCAGCAGCAAAGAAAGGATTCATGACCACCGCGTAGCCCGTCTCGGACTGCCCGGTCGGCTCGTCCAGAAGCAACCAACTTTTCCGAGACGAGGCCTGACACTCAGATGAGGCCAGTCCGTGTCCCTTCCCTCCGCTCACCACGGAAGCCGCGCCGACCCATCCGCCGAAATATTCGACCTCGCTCGCGGCCCCGGCGTCGCTGACAGGGACTTCCGTGAACATCTGACGCTGGGCGGGGATGGAGAACGACCTCTCCGCCGTCCGACCGGTCGAGCCGAACGTGGTCAGACGAACGTCGACGGGGCGGCGTCCCGGGTTCGTGACGACCACCCATCCCTTCCACGAGGACGAGCCACCGTGGGGGCAAAACCAGGCGCCGGAAGAGAGCGGGTTGCGGGACGCCGCGGGAACGCGGCGTCCGACGGCTCTATCCAGGACGAATCCTGAGCCGACGACGACGACGAGCCCCATGGCGACGACCAAGAGCCGTACGGCGAAGGACGGGCCGCGGGAACGGGGGCGAAAGCGGCGCCGCCCTCGGCGCATCGGGTCCCACTCGTCACGCACGCGGCGGCTTTCGGACGAACCACAACATCAGGAGCCAGAGAAGACCGAGCGCGATCATCTCGACTCGACGCTCGCCGCCTCCTTCGAACCGGACCCCAAAACCGGGGCCGATCTGTCCCTCGTAGCCAACGGCCCACTGGAATGCCATGCGACCGGGGGCCGCCCGTGCGCCGGTCGCCGGTGAAAAGAACCATCGTCGGTCGAACTGGTCGCCGATCAAGGCGAGCGACACGGCCCCCGGCGCGGTGACCTGACCCGCCCGGGTGACGTCGCTCGTCTGGACCGCCGGCAACACCGCGATATCGGCGAGGTCGGTGGAGAAGGCCGCCTTCCTCCATTGATCGTTGGTGATGACGGCATTGATCGGAACGACCTTCGCGTTCCGCAGGATGATCAGGCCGCCCGCCGGCACCACGTCCAGGTCGGCTTGCCGAGCCAACCGGTGAAGGAAGCGTTCGGGAAGGTCCCCATCCTGAGCGATGACGTAGCGGATGCTGAGCGGGGCCAGGAGGGCGCCTCCGTGCCGCGTCATCCCCTCTGCGATCTCCGAGAGGGCCTTCCTCACGTAGTCGTATCCCGGACCGACGGGCGCCCGCCCGATGTCGAGCGACGACGCACCTGTCGAGGACCGCACCGCGAACCGCACGGACTCCTGGCCCGCGGCGACCGTGCCGTCGGCGCTGCCTCCGGGCGGAAGGAAGCTTTCTCTGGCGGATCGGCCCAGCCACAGAATTCGATATTTCGGTGCAAGCGGATCCGAGACGATCGGATACGCCGCCGGTATTCGCTCGGGGCCGCCCACGGTCCAACGCCCGCGGAGCACTTGAGCCCCCTGGCCGATGACGCCGACGCCGATCAGCGTGGCCAGCACCCCGACCGCGATCCTTCGACTCCTCGCCGTCACCGACTCGTCCTCGCGGCGCAATTCGGCGATGGCCAGCCCGACCAGGAGCACGTATTCGAAGGCGACCAGGCCGATGTAGGCAACCGTGTTCGACACCGATCGAGGCAAATAGCCGCCGGCAGACAGCCACGCGAGGTAAAGACCGACCACCGCGATGACCGCCGAGCGAAGCGCCTCGGCCCGGCGTGTCCCGGTCACGAGCGCCAGAGCGAACGCTGCAGCGATGGGCAGGTAGAAGCCCGTTCGCCACAGGCCCGGACCCGGGCGCAAGGCCAACCGCGCAAGGGCGGCAAACGTTTCCCCGGTCCCGTCCTGCCCGAGTCCCTGTCCGCCGGTGCGGATGAGGTCGATCGTGACCGGAAATATCAGGGCGGCTCCCAGCGCCAGGCCTGCCGCGGCGAGCGCGACCCCCCGGCCTCGACGGGTCCCTTTCACGGGCACGGCGAGGTACCCCACCACGAGCAGCGCGGCGGCCAGAGCGGTTCCGGGGAAGAACGCCGCGAGTACGGCGATGCCGATCCCCGCCCCCGCAACCCATCGCATCGTCCTCAGACCGAATTCCCAATGGAACGGGAACTCGAGCTTGGTGACCAACCACGGAACCCCCGCGAGGAAGACCAGGACCCCGATCTCCCCATTCGATATCGCCGACAAGACGACGCTCGAGAGGCCGTAGCAAAACGCGCCGACCGTCGCCGCGAACGAGTCTCGCGACGCGAACCGGATCGCCCGGTAGCACCCGACGGCGGCGAAGGCGGGCAATGCCAGTAGAAGGAGCTTCTGCAGCAGCGCAGGACTGCCGAATGCCACCGTGCTCCCCACGCCAAGCGCGGCAAGCGCCGGACTCGCAGCGTAGTTACCTCCCAGCCCGGTGTGTCGAAGGGCGGCGGTCAACTCCCGGAAATACGCGAGCGGTGAGGATGGGGGGACGCCGAGGGCGCCACCGACGAGCGGCGACGCTCCAAGCAGATTGCGATAGGCCACCAGGGCGACGACCAGGCCGACGCCCCACGCGGCGGCCACCGGGTGGGTCTCCACGTACCTGAAGACCTTCCCCGGGATGGATGTGGGTGGGCCCTCCGTCTCCACAGCCTGTGGCAGCAGAGCGCTGGTGGCGGCGAGAAACCAGCGCCGCAGCCGGATCCCGGCCGGCGCCATCGATCGTCGAACCACCCCGTCTCGGACCGAGCGGACCTTTTGGGCGCGACGCCGTCTGAGAAGGGTGCCCGGCAGCCGAACGAAGTTCCACCGCCACGCGGAGAGGAGCTGATAGGCGTCCTCGAATTTCCGGGAGACGATGAGCACGCCGACGCGAACGAGCCCCAACACGAGATAGAGAGGAAGGATCCACAGCAACGAGAGCAGGCTGTAGTTCTTGAGCATGCTGGCCAGAGCGGCTCGCTCTCGTTCGTAGCGGACTCGAACCTCTCCCGGACCCCCCGGCCGCTCCCCCCGAGTGGTTGCCTCCCGATGGTGGGCGACCGCGAGCGGCGTCATGAGGACCTTGAAGCCGGCCACTCGGGCTCTCCAGCAATAGTCGAGGTCCTCATGCGATCCGGCCAAACGCTCGTCCGGCGGCCCGATCCGGGACCAGAGCTTCCTCGACACCAACATCGCGCACGACGAAACGAACAGCACGTCCCGAATCCGCTCGTACTGGCCCTGGTCGATCTCGCCTTCGTCCAGCGGTGAGTAGGGGTAGCCGAACCGATCGGTGGAATGGCCGATCTCCCGAAGGACCTGAGGCTCTTCCCAATCGAGAACCTTCGGTCCGACCACACCAACATCGTCGATTCGCTCCGCCGCCGAAACCAGATTGGCCACGGCGTTCGCCGCGAGAATGGTGTCGTCGTGCATCAACAGGACGTAGTCGGCTTGCTCGGCGACCTCCGAGCGCAAGGCCGCCGCGACGGCCCCCGGAAAGCCGAGGTTGCGGTTCAGCGGGATGACCCGGGCCGCTCCCAGCGTTGTCTCCAGCAGCTCGACGGAGTTATCGCTGGACCCGTTGTCGATGGCAATGACACCGATGCGTGGATAGGTCTGCCTTGAGATGCCTTGCAGACACTGGGGCAGCCATTGACCCCCGTCCTTTACGACCAACACCACCAGAACACTTGGTGGTCTGATCTCGCGCGGGACAGGAGATTGGCTCGGCGTGCGCGTTAGTTGCTGCATAAGGATGAGTTAGGAACGGGAAGAGCGCGAGTATACCGATGAAGGCGCTCGGCCGGGCCCGCTCGCGGTGTGGACGCCTGGCCTGAACCGAAAATCCAAGAAGGGGGGCGATCTCACCCCCCTTCTGGCAATGCTTGCGGCTTGACCGAAGAGCAGTCCTACCGCTTCTTCTTGGCCGAAGACTTCTTTGACGAAGACTTCCGCTTCGCCGTGGACTTCTTACCGGTGGACTTCTTCGCCGAAGACTTCTTTGACGAAGACTTCCGCTTCGCCGTGGACTTCTTCGCCGTCGACTTCTTCTTACCGGTGGACTTCTTGGCCGAAGACTTCTTCTTGGCTGGCATCGTTCACCTCCTTCCGCAAAGGTTCAGGACGCCATGCGTTTGAGGCGCCTCCGCTCTCGTTCGCTCATCCCGCCCCAAACGCCGTAACGCTCGTCGCGTCGAAGGGCGTAGTTGAGGCATTCGATGCGCACGGTGCATTCCGCGCAGATTCGTTTCGCCTCCCGAGATGACCCTCCCTTCTCGGGAAAGAAGACCTCGGGGTCGTACTCGCGACAGCGGGCTCGGTCCTGCCATGGAACGAAGTGATGCACGGTCCCTCCCCAGAATTACATTCGTGTAATTCTGAAGGAAACCACAGCAAGAATGCAAGTCCGAAGTGACAACATTTCGCCGGAGCGTGTAGGCCCTCAACATCTCGTTGAATCGTTGCAAGCCCGCGCCCTCGGTGCAAGATGTTTTGAGGGGTTTTTTGCTAGTAAAGCGTCTTTACGTTATTCGTAAATGCTCTTTACGGGATTTGGCGTTTTCGGCTGTTTCGACGATCTCGCGGCTCACGAGACGCTTGTTTCACTCCACGTTCGATCGACGTGGCCGTACGTGGTGGTGCGTTCCCTCGGAAATCTGCCCATCGCTCGAATGGCCGACACGAACTCCTCCGGTTCCTTCCGGATCCCCCAATCCGCTCCCGCCATGCGCGAGATGGTCTCTTCCATCAACGTGCCGCCGAAGTCATTGGCGCCGCCCTGAAGGATCGCGGTGCAGTAGTCCATCCCCATCTTCACCCAGGAAACCTGGATGTTCTTGATCCCTTCACCCATGAGGAGGCGGGCGATCGCGTGCATTCGTCGGTTGTCGTCCATGCTCGGGCCGGGGCGGGCCTTTCCTGCCAGATAGATCGGCGCGTTCTGATAGACGAACGGGAGGGGAACGAACTCCGTGAAGCCGTTCGTGTCCTCCTGGATCCGAATCAGGCGGCGCATGTGCGCCACCCAGTGCGGAGGGGCGTCGACGTGGCCGTACATGATGGTGGAGGAGGTCCGGATCCCGAGCCCGTGCGCGGTCCGAACGATTTCCTCCCACGTGTCGGCGGGCAGCTTCCCTTTGGTGAGCACCCAGCGGACGTCGTCGTCGAGGATCTCCGCCGCGGTTCCGGGCATGGTCCCGAGACCTCTTCGCTTGCATTCTTCGAGGAACTCCCGAAAGGAGATGCCGAGGCGGGTCGACCCATTCAGAATCTCCATGGGGCTGAAGGCGTGGATGTGGATGTCGGGGGTCCGGGTCTTGATGGCGTCGAGCACCTGAAAGTAAAACTCCCCCGGCAGGCTGGGATGAAGGCCGCCCTGGATGCAGACCTCCGTCGCTCCATAACCCCATGCCTCTTCCGCCCGGTCGGCGACCTCGCTCAGCGAAAGCGTGTAGGACTCCGCGTCGATCTCGCGTTGGGCGAACGCGCAGAACCGGCATCCCGTGTAGCAGACGTTGGTGAAGTTGATGTTCCGGTTGACCACGAACGTCACGTCGTCGCCGACCTGCTCGTGGCGGAGCTCATCGGCGACGCGGCAAAGCGCATCCAACTCGACCCCCGACGCCCGAAATAGCGCCAGCGCGTCCTCGTCGGTGATCGGGCCCCCTTCGCCGGCCCTGGAAAGCGCCGTCCGAATCTCTGAGCTGAGTCGTGCGGCCGAGACCCTCCGGCCGCTCCACTCGCGCGTTGCCTCGATCGCGTCGAAGTCTCCGTAAACGTCGGCGGCATCGTCACGCAGACCCGCATCACCGTGCTTGGCGAACGTCAGAGAGATGGTCCTGGGCTTCCACTGGACCTCGGGGTCCTGCCAGGCGACCGGTTCCGGACGACGACCTTCGATGGCGAGCCCGTCTTCGCCCGCAAGCGCCCGAACCGGCTCCTGCATCTTTCCCGCGATCCATGGATCGGGCTTCTGCGCATACGAGGGATAGATCGCGAGCCGCTCGCGCAAAACGAATCCCCGCTCCGCTGTTCGCCGCTCCAGGTCTCGAAGCTTCGGCCATGGCGCCTCTGGATTCACGTGATCGACTGTTACGGGTGAGACGCCGCCCCAGTCGTTGATCCCCGCGTCGAGGAGGCGTGGGTAGTTCGGATCCGAGAGGTTGGGCGGCGCCTGCAAGTTTGCGCTCGCCCCGAACACGATCCGAGCGGTGGCCACCGCGGCAAGGAACTCCTCCTCGCCGGGTTCCGGAGCGGCGTGCATGGCCGTGCCGGGCTTGGCCCGAAAGTTCTGGATGATGACCTCCTGGACGTGCCCGTATCTCCGGTGCACATCCCGAATGGCGAAGAGTGACTCGGCTCGTTCGCGGAGGGTCTCCCCGATTCCCACCAGGATTCCGGTGGTGAAGGGAACGGAGAGCCGGCCTGCGTCCTCGAGCGCACGGAGACGAACCGCCGGAACCTTGTCCGGAGATCCGAAGTGAGGTCCGCCCTTTTCCGAGAGACGAGGCGAGGAAGTCTCCAGCATCATTCCCATCGACGCGCTGACGTGCTTCAGACGCGCCATCTCTTCCCACGTCATGACGCCGGGGTTGAGGTGGGGCAGCAACCCGGTCTCCTCGATGACCTGAATGGAGACCGCGCGGAGATACTCGAGGGTCGACTGATAGCCCCGCTCGGCCAGCCATTCGCGAGCCTGCGGGTACCGCTCCTCCGGCCGGTCGCCCAACGTGAACAGTGCTTCCTTGCACTCCTGCCGCCGGCCCGCCTCGGCGATGGCGACGACCTGCTCGGGCGTGAGGAAGGGGGCGTCGAGCTTGGCGGGCGGCTTGGCGAAAGTGCAGTAGTGGCAGTGGTCACGGCAGAGCATCGTGAGCGGGATGAAGACCTTCCGGGAATACGTCACGGTGCGGCCATGACCGAGGTCTCGGATTCGGGAGGCGGTCGCCAGAAGGCCATCGAGCGCCTCGCCGCGCGCACCGAGCAACGCTTCGGTCTCTTCGATCGAGAGGGTCTTCCCCGACGCGGCGCGTGCCAGCGCTCGCCGAACGGACGAGGGCGCAGCGACAACCATCCGCGATGCAGCGTACACGCGCAAGGAGCCGCCCACTAGGCTCGATCCAGCATGACGAGCGTCGTCGCACTGGCAGGTGGGGTCGGGGCCGGCAAGTTCCTGCGGGGATTGGTCGCCGTGGTCTCACCCGAAGACCTCACGGTCGTGGTCAACACCGCAGATGACATTCGCGTTCACGGGCTCCACGTCTCGCCCGATGTCGATTCCGTGACCTACTGGCTGGCGGGCGTGGCCGATCGCGAACGCGGCTGGGGTCGCGCCGGCGAGACCTTCCGGACGACGGAGGAGCTCAGGGAATTCGGCGCCGACGACGCCTGGTTCGGGCTCGGCGATCTGGATCTCGCCACCCACCTCGTTCGGACTCGGCTGCTGAACGAAGGAAAGACGCTCGGCGAGGCGACCTGGGTCGTCGCTGCCCGGTTCGGGATTCGAGCCCGCATCCTTCCCATGTCGAACGATCGAGTGACCACCCGCGTGGCCGTGGCGGGTGCGGGCGGCGAGATTCTGGACCTGCATTTTCAGGAGTACTGGGTGAAACGGGGAGCGAGGGACGAAGTGAAGTCCATCCGATTCGACGGCGCCGAGCGGGCCGCGCCGTCTGAGGGCGTTCTGGATGCGATCCGGTCGGCCGACGCGGTGTTGGTCTGTCCCTCAAACCCCGTGGCGTCGATCGCCCCGATCCTCGCCATCCCCGGGATCCGCGAGGCCGTCGCGGAGAAGCGCGCCATGGCGGTCGGCGTCTCCCCCATCGTGGGCGGCGCGCCGGTGAGGGGCATGGCCGACAAGCTCCTGCCGGTGTACGGCGTGGACGTTTCCGCCGCCGGAGCCGCCAGCTGCTACGAGGGACTCATCCGTGGATGGGTGATCGATGACGTGGATGCGTCGCTCGCGCCCGGTATCGAACGGGCCGGGTTCGACGTGATGGTCGCTCAAACCATGATGGTCGACGATGAAGCAGCAGAGCGGCTGGCCCGCGTCACGCTCGACCTGGCGTTGAAGGGAGGACGCGGCTGAGCGTCCACGTGATTCCGATAGGGGGAATCCCCGAGGTGGCCCGAGGCGACGATGTCGGCGAGCTGGTCGGCGGAGCCCTCCGTTCCTCAGACATGCAGCTCGAGCAGGACGACGTCGTGGTGATCACGCAGAAGATCGTGTCGAAGGCCGAGGGGCGAGTGGTGCCGGAGGCGCCGATCGGCAAGGCCGAATGGGTGTCTAGGGAGTCGAAGCGGGTGGTTGCCCGGCGGGGCGACCTGGTGGTCGCGGAGACGCATCACGGTTTCGTGTGCGCCAACGCCGGGATCGACGCCTCGAACGTCGAGGAGGGAATGCTCTCGCTCCTCCCCGAGGATCCCGACCACAGCGCCGAGATCATTCGGGAGACGCTGAGACGCTCAGGCGGGGTCGAGGTCGCGGTGGTGGTGACCGACACGTTCGGCCGTCCGTGGCGCCGGGGGCTGGTCAACGTGGCCATCGGGTGCGCCGGCCTTCCCGCGCTGGTCGACCTTCGTGGCACGAAGGACGCGACCGGCCGGGTCCTGGAGGTCACCGTGGTCGCACTCGCAGACGAGATCGCGGCGGCGAGCGGTCTGGTGATGGGGAAGGCGGACGGGGTGCCCGCGGCCGTAGTTCGGGGGCTTCGAATGAATGGACCACCCATGCCGGCGCGGGCTCTGGTCCGGTCGCCGGAAGAGGATCTTTTCCGACGAGGTGAAGGAGGAGACGAATGAGCGAACGACCGCCTGAAGGACAGGTCCCGCGAAAGGATCACGAGCGGGAGCTTCCTCCCATCGCGGAGGTGGTTCAGAAGACCAGCCGCTTCAGCAAGGAGGCGGTGGCCACCATGATCTCCCTGGCCACGTCCGCGTTCGGATTCGTGGCGGCGCTCGCATGGAACACGGCGATCACCACGGCGTTTACGCGTGCATACGGTGACCTCACCAAGGCAAAGGTCAGTGCACTTTTCATCTATGCGGTGTTCGTGACGCTGATCGGCGTCATCGTCATCGTCCTTCTTGGACGCCTGGCCACCCGGCTCCGAACCGAACCACTGGAGTTCAAGTACCCTGGAACTTCGTAAGGTCCCGGTTCCACCTATCCCTCGCGAAACGACATGGCGAAGAAGAAAAAGCGACGCCCCAGCGGTTCGACTCGGCCATCGGGTTCAACTGGCACCGCAACCAAACGGCCGCCGGCCAAGGCGCCAGAGGCTGCCGCGGTCAAGCCCGCGCCGGCGACGGAGGGAGGGCCGAACCGCCTGGCCCGCAAGGAAGAGGCTCGCCGAGAGCGCGAGCGCCTTCGCCGAAAGATGGCACGACGCCGGACGCTTCAGCGTGCCGGCAGGTGGGGCGTGGCGGCCGCGGTGGTTGTCGGGATCGGCGTTGCCGTGTGGGCCTCGAGCCGGCCGAAGAAAGCGAGTGCAGCCGACCAGAAGATCATCGCCAGAGGGGCTGCTGCCGCCCAAGCGGCCGGCTGCAGCGGTGTCACGACGGTCAAGCCATACCGCAACGACCAGGACCGAGAACACATTCAGGGCGACGTCGGGCCGGCGCTTTCCACGTACCCGAGCACGCCGCCGGCTTCGGGTCCGCACAACGCCACTCCACTCGCTGCGGGGGCGTACTCCGATCCTCCGGACATCTGGCAGGTCATTCACTCGCTCGAGCACGGCGCCGCGGTCATCTGGTACTCGCCGGATGCGGGACGCGATCCTCAGGTCCTTCGGATCAAGGACTTCTACAGCGATCCCGCCAACAACGACCACGTCATCGTGGCGCCGTACGACTACGCCGGCCAGGGCGCCGGGGGCCGTCTTCCCGACGGGAAGAAGCTGGTGCTTTCGGCGTGGCATCACATGCAGACCTGCGCCAGCCCGAACTTCGATGTGGCCAGAGCGTTCGCCTTGCAGTACGCCGCCGTCCCTGGACACGCCTATAAGGGGGACGCGCCGGAGGCCGGCGGCGCGATCTAACTAGCTCGGGGCAGTGGCGGTTTCGATCCGGGCAGTCGATTTCCGCTCCCGGCGAAGCGCGAGCGGGTAGCTGATCGCCGCGGCGACCAGTCCGAGGTGAACGAAGAAGAACAGCCAGTCGTTCACGTCCTGCGAGACATCGATTGCCCTGGTGAACAACTCGACCACGAGCAGGAGCGCGAACGCTCCCGCGGTCACCAGCAATGGGGCATGGAGTCGGCGTTGTTCGTTCGGTGAACCGCGATAGAACCGGACGAGGAGCACGATGATCACGAGCTCCAGAACGGCGCCGATGATCCCGTAGACCAGGTCGATACCGTCGAAGAGACGCTGGCTATGAAAGATCGCGAACGCGTTGCGTGGGCATTCGCAGCTCTGCCACTCGTATGGAGCAAACGCCAGGGTCCGCACCAGCCCGCCAACCGCGATGAATGCGTACCCGATCCACACGACCCTTCGGGCAAGCCCGTCCCGCAACCTCCCCTCCGGGTAGGCCAGGGCGGTGTGGGCGAGGACCACGCGCCACAGATCCCCGAACCAAAGCGTGACGGCGTTGAGAAGCGTCGAGACGGTGCTCCCTCCGAGCCCGCCGAAGATCCAGGCGAACCCGACCAGCGCGAGGAACACCGAGATCCGGTGCGTTCCCCAAAGAATGAGGGCCGCGACGAGGAACGCCAATCCAGGAAGCAGCGCGTAGACCGCCACGAAGGGCGGGGCGTCCCCTCGAAAATTCAGCCAGGCCTGGAGGCCGATTAGCACGAGTCCGGCAATGCCGACCCAGACGCGGCTCACGCGTTCTTCCATCCACGTCACGAGCGACATGGCCGAAGCATAAAGCACGCCGCGGGTCGCACCGGTTCGAGTTGCTCCGCGCTAAAGAACCTGGCCCGCGGCAACGCGGGCGCCTTCCGAATCGGTCCCCGGGCGAACCGACGCACCTTCCGCCAGTACCGCGCCTTCGACCGTCGCACCGCTTCCCACCCGGGAACGGGGCCCGAGAATCGAGTTCCGCACTCTGGCCCCTTCGTGGACGATGCTTCCGGCGAGCAGGACGGAATCTTCGACCTCCCCGTCGTCTTCGACCGAGACACCCGGGCCGACCACGACCCAGCGTCCGAGGCGCGCCTGCAACGAGACCCCGGCCGTGGCGTCCACGTGTGGCGCGACGTATTCGAGACCGGCGATCCGGCCCTCCAGGGCATCGAACGTGGCTCGCAGGTATTTCTCGGGTGTTCCGAGGTCCATCCAGTAGCCGTCGCTCACGAATCCGAAGACCGGCTCGCCCCGCTCGATCAACGCCGGAAAGACCTCACGCTCGATCGAGACAGGACGTCCATCGGGAACGCCGGCCAACGCTCGCGGATCGAGGACGTAGGTCCCGGCATTCACAACACCGGGAATGGGTTCGTCGGGCTTTTCCCGAAACTCGAGCACCCGACCTTCTTCGTCCAGGGCCACGAGCCCATACGGCCGGGCATCCTCGACGGGGGTCAGGGCGATCGTGGCGATGGCGCGCCGTTCGAGATGGCCGGCCGCCAGCGCCGAGAGGTCCAGATCGGTGAGGATGTCGCCGTTGAGCACGTAGACGGGTTCGTCCACGCCGCGCAGTGCGTTCGCGACGGCGCCGCCCGTTCCGAGCGGCGTCGCTTCGCGGATCCACCGCAACCCAAAGTCGCTCTTCGCCTCCTCGAGGAAATCAGCGAATCGCTGCTCGAGGTACGGGGACGAAAGGAGAACCTCCTCCACACCGTGCCCGGCGAGGCGCGAGAGGACGTGCGACAGGAAGGGCCGGTCGACCAGCGGGATCAGGGGCTTGGGAATCGTCTCGGTGAGGGGGCGAAGGCGCGTGCCCTCCCCGCCCACCAACACCACGGCTTTGGTGATGGCGGCGCCTGGCATGGCTTTGCTACCTGTCCCCTCGCCGCCACGACAGCAGCGCCGCCCACATCCGAAGCGCCACCCAGACGAACGGGCGAAGGACCACGCGCCATCCCGAAGACCGGAACTTCACGAAGTAGCGGTAGATCCCCTTCGCGTGCTCGAGAGTGATGCGTCGCGACCGGCCCCTGGATACGCCGACCTGATGAAGGACCTCGACTTCCGGCGTGAACAGGACATCCCACCCCGCGCGCCTCAGCCGCGTGCAGAGGTCGACCTCCTCCACTCCAAAGAAGTACGCCTCGTCCATCAGGCCGACCTCGTCCAGCACCGAACGACGCAGCAGCAGACAGGAACCGCTCACCCAGTCAACCGACCGTTCCGACCGGCGGTCCCAGTCCGCCATGGTGTAGGCGCGCGACCAGCGGTTGTTCGGACGGATCAGTCCCAGAAAGAGATGCCCGAGGGCCTCGCCGGCCCTGGGTACCTTTCGGGCGGATGGATAGATCCGACCGCCGGGCTCGCGAATGAGCGGTCCGATGGCGGCGGCTCGAGGATGGTCCCGCGCCACCTTCAGCAGACCGCCGAGCGTGCCGGCCACGATCTCGGCGTCGGGGTTCAGCAGCAGCACGAACGGCGCGGCGGTCGCCCGGATCCCCTGGTTCGCCGCCGGGGCAAACCCGCGGTTGTCTCGGTTTCGGATCAGCTGGACGTCCGGGTACGCCCCCGCAACGAGCTCCTCGCTGCGGTCTGTCGACGCGTTGTCCACGACCACCGTTTCGAGGCGCGCGTCACCGGCCGACTCGAACGCCGATCGCAGGCAGCGAAGAATCAAGTCTCCGGCGTTGTAGTTCACGACGACCACGGCCAGGTCGGCGGGCGCGGACGAGGTTCGGGGTGCCGTCGGTTCCGGATCCGAGCTCACGTGACGTGATGCGTCCGCGAGATCAGCAGCAGGCCAGCGATGATCAGCGCCACTCCCCCGTAGCGAAGGCCGGAGATCGGCTCCTTCAGGGCCAACCTGTCGAACAACAGGATCAGCACGTACGTGAGCGATGCGAACGGGTAAGCGAACGAAAGTGACGCTCTCGACAGGACGATGAGCCACACCGAGGCCGACGCCACGAACGTGAGCAACCCCGCCCACACCGAAGCGTTGAGCACGATGCGTTTCACCAACCCTCCAGGGTCGCGAAGCGACAGCGGGATCGCACCTTGGTGCGTCACCTGGTTCATGCCGTGCTTCAACGTGAGCTGGGCGAGCGCAGCGAGAACGACCGAGATCAAGATCAGTCCAACCAGCACTTTTCTTCCTCTCCTCGTGGTTGCGGCGTGGGCTTCAGGGTCCCAGTCCGAATCGTGATGATGGATCGGCGGCTCGGAGGGCGCCGGTCCGGCGCCCGGACCTCCATCATTCGGGGCGCTGGATTCAGCCTCCGACTGCGGGGTGTCGACCGCACGGCGGAGGGCGGCCGCCAGCTCTTCGTCATCGCGCACCACGACATCATCCCCCCCGGCCTGTTCGGCAAGCCCTCCCTCGGCGGTCACGATGGCCCGCGCGCCGACCGCGTGCGCTTTCGCCAGCACACCGGATGACCAGGACCGCCGATACGGCAGGACCACCCAGTCCGCGGCGGACAGCCAGAGGTCGAACTCCTGGTCCGACACGTATCGGTCAACGAGCGTGGCGCCCGGCACGGCCTCCGCCTCTGCGGCGAGCCGCCGCGCGTACTCCTCGTTTTCGGGGGTCGACTGCCTGACCGACCCGACGATGTAGAGGCGCGCACCGTCCGTCGCCCGGAAGGCTCTGAGCGCGCGATCGAACCCTTTCGACGGTTGGAGGAACCCTGGGCAAAGGAGAAGGGTTCGCACGTGTTCGATCCCGAGTTCGCGGCGGGCGGTGTCTTTTGGAACCTGCCGAGCGTTCACCGTGTGCTCGATGACCTCACCCCGAACGGTGATGCCGTAGTCGCGCTCCAGCCGGTCTCGTTCCGCTTGGGTATGGAAGAGAAGACGGGGAGCTCTTTTGAAAGCTCGCCGCAGAAGGGCGTAATCCGGTCGCCATCGAATGGGCGAGTCGGCCTCGTGCACGAGGATCTCCACGTTTTGGCATCGCCTCACGACCCGGCCCATGGCTCGCGAGGCCCGGATCTTCCCGAATGGACGGCGCGGCGGATGGTACAGCGTGGGCTGGAAATGAACGATGACCCGATCGAAGTTCCCGCACTGGTCGCCCGCCACGCGGAGCGCCGACCCCCCGAGGAACTCCGCCCGGATGTCCCCGTCGCCGTCCGGCGGTGACAGCACCGTCACGTCGTGGCCTTCAGCGCGAAGCCGCTCCACCTGGTCGCGGGCGTACGCTCCGATTCCGTCGCGCCGCGGGGGATACGGCGCGACGACCAGGATCTTCACGCCAGCACCGCCGCCTTCACAGCGCCCTTCACAGCGTCTCGACGCGGCATTCCACCGGGATGAATACGGCCCCGGGATTTTCGTCGCCCTTGACGACGTCGAACGAATACCGGTTCTCCTGCGTGTGATACACGCGCTTGGCGTCCCGGGAGTGAACGGCGATGGTCACGTGATAGCGGCCGTCCACGAACGGAAGGCTCTTCAAAGCGAACTGAACGCGCTGCTTCCCCTCGAACACCGGCCAGCGCTTCCCGCGCCAGTCCGTATTCGTTCCGAAGACGAACTGGTTCTGCTCGTCTCGAATGGCGAACGACACAACGGGATCCTCGACCGGGCTGTTCGCCTTGAGATCCACCTGGATGGTGACCTCGTCTCCGGGATGAAACACTTGGGCGCCCGGCCCCTTCGAGCCGAACACCTCGCCGGAAACGATCTCGATCTCGCGGGTGCCCTCGTCGAACCCATACGCCAGATCCATCCGGCTCATCAGGCGCCGGAAATCCCTGACGACCGCGCGAGGCTCGCCGTCCGACTGCATCCGGCCATGGTGAAGCAGGACGACTCGGTCGCAGACCCGGACCACCAGGTCAGGAACATGCGTCACGAAGACGATCGTTCGGCCCTCGCGTTGAAACGCCTCGACCCGCTCGATGCACTTCGCCTGGAAGGCAATGTCCCCGACGGCCAGGACCTCGTCGACGAGGAGGATGGCCGGGTCCACGTGCACTGCCACGGCGAACCCCAGCCGAACGTACATCCCCGACGAATAGAACTTGACCTGTTGGTCGATGAACTCTTCGAGCTCGGCGAAACCAACGATGTCGTCGAACAGCCGGTCCGTTTCCTGTCGCGACAAGCCGAGGATGGACGCGTTCAGATAGACGTTCTCGCGTCCGGTCAGCTCGGGGTGAAAGCCGGCGCCGAGCGCCAGAAGCGGAGCGATACGCCCGCGCGTCGTGATTCGGCCCTCGGTCGGTCGAAGGATCCCGGCGATGATCTTGAGCAGCGTGGTCTTGCCCGACCCGTTCGGGCCGATCAGGCCAAGCGTCGAGCCGCTGTGGATGTCGATCGACACCTCGCGAAGCGCCCAGAGCTCTTCCGGGTGCATTCGAAAGCGAACGATCCGCTCTTTGAGGGAGCTCGGCCGCTCTCGATGAAGCCGGAAGCGTTTCCCGACGTTCTCCACGGTAATGGCCGTCTCCGTCACAGCTCCTCCGCGAAGTCGCCCGCGCGATGGAAGAAGAAGCCCCACGTCAGCGCGAGCAGGAGCAGTGAGCCGACGGCCACGCAGCCGATGACCAGCGCGAGCCACCCGACCGAGACGGGCGCCAGCACGGGATGAGCCGGACCGGTCGGCGCGACCGTCCCGTAAAGGGCCCGCTGGAAGCCGAAGACGATGTCCGCCATCGGATTGGCGAGGTAGACATCGAACAGCGAGACGCCGAAGAGCCGGTGGGGTTGGAGCGCCTCGTACACGAATCCGCTCTGGTACACGATCGGCGTCAGCCAGAACCACATCAGCAGGGCGATGTTCAGCAGATGCTGAACATCGCGATACCGAACGTTCGAGGCGGCGACGAAGAGCGCAATGGCGGCGGTGAAGGCGAGCAGCGCGAACATCGACAGCGGCAACAGGAGCACGTTCCAGCCGAGGACCCCGACGCGCGAGATCGCCATGAAGGCGACCAGGACCACCGCCTGAAGGCCGAAATCGAACACGGCGCTTCCGATGGAAGCGAGGGGAAGAACCTCGGAGGGGAAGTAGGCCTTGGTGACGAGGCTCGAGTTGTCCACCACGGATCGCGTTGCGGCGGAAAGCGATCCCGCGAACACGCTCCAGGCGAGCAGTCCGGAGAGGAGATACACGGGAAAGTTCGGCATGCCCCTCTTCAGCACGAGGCCGAAGACCAGGCTGAAGACCGCCAGGTAGAGAACCGGGTTGAGCATCGCCCAGACCGCCCCCAGCAACGACGTCTTGTACTTCGCCTTGATCTCTCGGCGGACGAGGTTCCACAGGAGCTCTCGCCAAGCCACCAAATCGCGAAAACGCGCCATCCGCCCGAGCCGCGACGGCTCGGACGTCCGAATAACGGGATCGGAAATCGCGGAAGTCGCCAACGCTGCCTCTCGATGGAATAGCTGCTGGGGGCGCTGTTCGCGTGAGTCTAGCAAGCACATGTTGCGCCACTGTTGAGCGAAAGCACCGCAATGGACGGCGGCCTTGAGAGCCGATTCGGTACGTTAGGCTTTGGCGAACATGCGCACGGTCAAGAATGTCCTGAAGAAGCTCTTGCCGGGACGGCTGATCGAGTCATACCGGCGGCGCCGTGTTTACCGAGCGTATGTCCGGACCTTGCGGTACGAGATCTACGACCGTCAGAAGCAATTTCGCATTGAAGAGCTCGAGGGAAAGATCCTCGCCCGCCGCCCGGACCTGACGCAGCGTCTGATGAAAGAGCTGCTGCAACGAATGGACGTCGTGATGGAGGGCTTCCACCGGCAGCTCGAGGGAGTGCGGGCACGGCACGGCACGGAGATCCGGGAGCTTCAGGAAGAGGTTGAGCGCCTTCGGGCGGCAGTCGATCGCCTGACCGAACAGCTGGAGCCCGAGGCGAAGCGCTCGACCGCCCGCTCGTCGTTTCAAGGAGAGGGAGAAGCGCGTTCGGCCCCGGCGGCCGTCACGCAGGCCGCCGAGTAGACGTGCGCGTCGCCTGGTTTTCGCCGCTCCCGCCCATCCCAGCGGGCGTCTCCGATTACTCCTTCGAGCTCCTTCCGCTGATCGCGGAGCAAGCCGAGGTCGACGCGTATTGCGTTCGGCCACGACCTCCTGACAATCGGCGATGGCAATCGCTGCGAAAGCCCAAGGCGCCCGCCGGAATCAAGGTCTTCACACCACCCCCGGGCGTTCGGGTTTTCTCACCGAACGAATTGCACCGCCGACTGGATCGCTACGACGCCGTCTTCTACCACCTCGGAAACAATCCCTTTCACCAGTTCATCTATCGCGCTGCGCGAACCGTCCCGGGGGTCGCCGTCTTCCACGATTTCGTGCTGCACCACCTCCTCGAGGCGGTCCTCTTCGAGTACGACGCCGGACGCCATCGCTCGTGGTATCGGGAGGTCCTCGAAGCCGACTACGGCGAGCTCGGCGGCCAACTGGCGGACCTTCGGGGGCACGGCGTGGCGACGCATCTGGAGAAGTTCGTCTTCCCGCTCAATGGTCATGTTGCCCGCGCCTCGAAGGCGCTGATCACCCATAGCCATGACGTGGCCGATCGCCTGGCCGAGGTGGCGCCGGACGTGCCGGTGACGGTCATTCCGCACCACGCGGGCAGGCCGCCTGCCGAGGTGGTCGGAGTGACTCGTGCACAGGCACGTGCCCGCCTGGGGCTTCCGAAGGATGCCTTCCTGGTCGGGCAGTTCGGGTTCATCACCAAGCCGAAGCAACCCGCGGCCGTGCTGGGCGGTTTCGCCCGGTTGGCTGAGCGCCGCCCCGACGCGCTGTTGCTGGTGGTGGGGGCGAACCACTTGGGGTTCGGGGTCCCCAACCTCATCAGCGCGCTCGGCCTGGAGGGAAAGGTCCGGATGACCGGGTTCCTGGATCTTGCCCGCTTTTACCTCTACATCAAGGCGTGCGACGTCGTCGTGAACCTTCGGTGGCCCAGCGCCGGCGAGGCGTCAGGGACGCTGGCCCGGTCGCTCTCCGAGGGTCGTCCCGTCATCGTCAACAACGTCGGTTCGTTCAGCGAGCTCCCTCCCGGCGTGGCGCTGAAGGTCGAGGTCGACGGCGACCAGACCGCGGAGGTCGGAGACCACCTGGTTCGCCTGGCGGAGAATCCCGTGATGAAAGCCGAGCTCGAGCGGCGCGCGGCCGAATACTCGCGGACGGCGCTGGACCTTCGCCGATGCGCCAATCTGTATCTGGAGGTGGCCAGGCAGTCGGCGGGGGCAGCGGTCGTGCCGGGAGGATCTTCTCCCGCTCCTACGCCTTCAGGCGTCTGAGGAACTCCTTCTCGTCCACCGTCTCGACGCCCAACTGAACCGCGCGGTCCGACTTCGAGCCGGGGTTCTCGCCCACCACGACAAACGTGGTCTTCTTCGAAACGCTCGACGCCACATGCGCCCCGGCCTCCTGCGCCGCGCGGGTCGCCTCGTCACGACTCATCGAGTCCAGGCTGCCGGTGATCACGATCGTGCTGCCGCTGAGCGGTCCCTCCGCGGGAAGGTCGCGTTCTTCATCCCGCATCCGAATCCCCGCGGCGCGAAGGCGTTCGAGGAGATCCCGATTCTCAGCGTCCGAGAACCAGTCGTGGACGCTCTGAGCGATCTCCGGACCGATCCCTTCCACCGCATTGAGTTCCTCCACGGAGGCCGACGCGAGCTCATCGGTGGACGGGAACGCACGGGCCAGGACCTGGGCGACGTGCGATCCGACGTGTGGGATGGAAAGCGCGACGAGCAGGCGCCAGACGGGGCGGTCCTTCGACGATTCGATGGCTGAGAGGACGTTGTTGATGGACTTGTCCTTGAACCCGGGAAGCTCTGCGAGGCGCTCGGCCGTGAGCGTGTAGATGTCGGCCGGGTCCTTCACCCAGCCTCGATCGAGCAGCGCCATCCCCGTCTTGTAGCCGAGATGTTCGATGTCCATGGCGCCGCGCGAGGCGAAGTGGAACAGCCACTCGATGTTCTGTGAAGGGCACCCTCGGCGGTTCGGACAGCGCCAGTACGCCTCGCCTTCCCGCCGGGCGAGCGGCGTCGCGCAGGATGGGCACTTCTTCGGAAACTTCCACCGCCTCGCGTTCTTCCGGCGCTTCGAAAGCACCGGCCCGACCACCTCGGGGATGACGTCGCCGGCCCGCCGAACGACGACGGTGTCGCCCTCCCGCACATCCTTCTTCCGGACCTCATCCTCGTTGTGCAGGGTCGCGGTGCTCACGGTGACACCGCTCACGTACACGGGTTCGAGGAAAGCGAACGGCGTGACCACCCCGGTGCGGCCCGTATGGACGCCGATCTCTCGAAGAATGGTCGTCCGCTCCTCCGGCGGGAACTTGTAGGCAATGGCCCATCGGGGCGCGTGTCCTGTGGCCCCGAGCTCTTCCTGGAGCGCGATCTGGTCGACCTTGACCACCACGCCGTCGATCTCGTAGTCGATGCTGTGCCGGTCGCGCTGCCACCGTTCGCAGAACCCGAAGACTTCCTCGAGTGTGTTCATTCGCTCGGCTCTCGGGTCGATGGGAAGCCCCGCTTCGCGAAGGTAGGCCAACATTTCGGAGTGACGCCGAAACCGGCGCCCTTCCGTCGCCCCGAGGCCGTGGCACCACAGCCTCAGCGGCCGTGATGCGGTAACCGAGGAATCCTTTTGCCGAAGGCTGCCCGCGGCGGCGTTCCGCGGGTTCGCGAAGACGCGATCCCCTCGTTCGGCCAGCTCGTCGTTCAACTTCTCGAACGCGCGAACGGGGAGATAGACCTCGCCCCGAACCTCGAGCAGCTTTGGTACGTCGGAGCCGCGAAGCTTCATGGGCACGGCCCTGATGGTCCTGATGTTGTCGGTGATGTCGTCGCCGACGAAGCCGTCCCCGCGCGTCGCCCCTCGGACGTACTGGCCCCTTTCGTAGGTCAGCGCGACGGCAAGGCCGTCGATCTTCAGCTCGCAGACGAAGTCGGCCTGGGTCCCGACACCCCGCTCTACACGCTTGCCCCAGGCGTTGAGCTCTTCCCACGAAAATGCGTTGTCCAAGGAAAGCATCGGGACCCGGTGATGGACGGGAGCGAACAGCTCCGCGGCGCGCGTCCCGCCGACGCGCTGGGTGGGGCTGTCCGGTGTGATGAGCTCGGGGAACTCTTCCTCCAGGTCCCGCAGTTCCCGCATGAGCCGGTCGTATTCGGCGTCGGAGGCCTCGGGGTCGTCGAGGACGTAGTAGCGGTAGTCGTGATAGTTGACGAGGTCCCGGAGCTCCTCGACCCGCCGTTTGGCGTCCGAGCGGCGGCGTTCGTCGGGCGCCCTTCCTTCGTCGGTCTGTCGCTTCAACGTTGAGAACGGATCTTCAGCGGATCGCTTCGGTGATGCGGGCGCCGCCGAGAACCTCGTCGCCGCGATAGAACACCACGCTTTGGCCCGGAGCCACCGCGCGCTGTGGAACGCGGAACTCCACCCGGACTCGCCCCGCGTCCAAAGCGTGGACCACGGCCGGAACGTCCTCCCCGCGATATCTGATGCGTGCGTCCGTCTCGAACGGACCATCCGCCGGCGGCGCGCCGGCAACCCAATGAACCCGATCCGCGGTCAACGCTCGTCGCGCAAGCAGCTCGCCCGGCCCCACCACCACGCGGTTGCGCTGCCGATCGAGCTCGACGACGTAGGAGCGCTGACCCGTGGACACCCCGACGCCCCGTCGCTGCCCGACGGTGAAGCGAAACGTTCCATCGTGCTCACCGAGGATCGCGCCGTTCGGATCCTCCACGGCGCCGGACCGAACCAGATCTGGAGCGTGCCGCTCGAGAAAGGCCCCATGGTCGGCACCCGGGACGAAGCACACCTCCTGCGAGTCGGGCTTGTTCGCGACGGGGAGGCCGAGGCGTCCGGCATGTCGCCGGGTTTCCGCCTTGCTCTGCGCGCCGACGGGGAAGAGCGATCGTGCGAGCTCGCGCTGACCAACCATGTGGAGCATGTACGACTGGTCCTTCGAACGGTCGCGGCCCCGGCCGAGGTGCCACGCGCCAGAGTCGTCGCGCCACGTGCTGACGTAGTGACCGGTGGCGACGAAGTCGAAGCCGAGCGCGTCGGCCCGAGCGAGGAACGCCCCGAACTTGATGTGCTCGTTGCACCGCGCGCAGGGGTTCGGCGTCCGTCCCGCGCGGTGTTCGGTGAAGAAGTCG
>DASVPT010000272.1:0-11302 GCA_036389535.1 Actinomycetota bacterium | reverse complement strand
GCGCCGGTCCACGTCTCCGGTCACGCCGCGGCGGAGGAGCTGAAGTTCATGCTGAGCCTGATCCGCCCACGGTGGTTCATTCCGGTCCACGGCGAGCGGCGGCATCTGGCGCACAACGCCCGACTCGCCAACGAGGTGGGCATTCCGGAGGATCGCGTCTTCATCGTCGACGATGGAGACACCGTCGAGCTGGGGGAAGAGATGCGAAGAGGCGAGCCGATCCCGGCCGGAATGACGTTCGTGGACGGGCTCGGCATCGGCGATGTGGGCGCGGTGGTCCTTCGCGACCGGAGGAAGCTCGCCGACGACGGAATCGTGGTGGTCGTGGTGACGGTGGACGGCCGGTCCGGCGAGGTCGTGGCCGGCCCGGACGTCATCAACCGCGGCTTCGTGTTCGAGGAGGCGGCGGAGCCTCTGCTGGCCGAGGCCCGGCATCGAACGCTTCTGGCGCTGAAGGAGTCTGCTGCCGAAGAGGTCACCGATCCTGCGGTTCTGAAGCAACACATTCGAACCGCCCTTCGGAGGTTCTTCATGGAAACCACCGAGCGGAAGCCCATCATCGTTCCCGTCATCGTGGAGATCTAGCCGTGCCGGCGACCAAGACCAGGCCCAAGCGCAGGACGACACGACCGAAGGGCCGCGCGACTGCTCGGGCGCCACAGCGGAAGAAGCCGAAGCGACAGTCCGCGGGCAGGGCGAGCCAGGCCGGGGCCGCGGTGGCGCGGCATCTCTCGTCGCGCAAGCGCGAGCTCGTGGGGATCGGGCTCATCGTCCTGGCCGCGCTGTCGGCCCTGGCGCTGTGGTTCCATGCGGGAGGGTTGTTCGGTCGGCTGATCGACGTCGGTGCCGAAGCGGCGTTTGGCCCGGTCTCCCTGGCGGTTCCGGTGGTCGCGACCTACTGGGCGTTTCTCCTGATAAAGGGAACACCCGCAGAGGATCGCGGCCGGATGTCGATCGGCCTGATTGTTTTCGCGCTCGGAGTGCTCGGAATGGCATCGGTCCTCCGTGGCAATCCCAGCCCGACGGCGGGCTACGAACCGCTTCGCACGGCCGGGGGAGCGGTGGGCGCCGCAGTGGCCTGGCCCCTCTCTCGAGGGGTCAGCGAGTACGGAGCCTTCGTGGTCTGCCTCGGCCTGGCCGCCCTGGGTGGGCTGGTGTTCACCGCCACGCCGCCCGCGGCGATCGGCCGGGCCGTGCGTGCCCTCATCGAACGGGTCAGGGCGGCGCAGATGACGGACCCGGCGGAGCCGATCGTCGATATCTCCGACGCGGCGCTCGACGAAGAGTCTGCCGACGAGGCACTCGAATCAGCGGCCCCCATGCGTCTGCCGGACGCCGAGCACGCGTCCGAGGCCATCGGATCGGTGCGCCCCCGTTCGAAGCCCCGGGGTGGCTACGCCCTTCCCGCTTTGGACCTGCTGCGCCGGGCGCCGGTGACGGCCACCGACTCCCGCGACGCCGAACAAACCAAGGCCGCACTCGAGCGGACCTTTCGGAACTTCGGAGTGGCGGCGAGCGTGACGGCCTCGCATCGGGGACCGACCGTGACCATGTACGAAGTAGAAGTGGCGGCGGGCACCAAGGTGAACCGGGTCCTCTCGCTCGCCGACGACATCGCGTACGCCCTGGCCACGCCGGACGTGAGGATCATCGCTCCGATCCCCGGACGGTCCGCGATTGGAGTCGAGGTCCCGAATCGGGTCAGGGACTTCGTGATGCTCGGGGACGTCCTCGCCTCGAAGGCGGCGCGCGAGGCGAGAGCCCCCTTGTACGTCGGGTTGGGGAAGGACGTCCACGGCAGAGCCGTCCTGGTCAATCTGGCCGAGATGCCGCACGTGCTGATTGCCGGTGCCACCGGTGCCGGGAAGTCCTCACTCATCAACACCTTCGTCACATCGATCATCATGCGAACCTCACCAGCCGACGTGAAGCTGGTTTTGATCGACCCGAAGCGGGTGGAGCTCTCGCACTTCGCCGACCTTCCGCATCTCCTCTCGCCGGTGATCGTTCATCCGAAGCGGGCGGCCGAAGCGCTCGGATGGGTGGTCCGCGAGATGGAGATGCGCTACGAGGCCTTCGCGACGGTGGGCATGCGCGACATCGAGGCGTACAACAACAGCTTCGATGCCGGGACCCTCCGGATTCCACCCGGCCAGGAGAACGACTTCAATCGTGTTCCGTACATCCTTGTCGTGATCGATGAGCTCGCCGACCTCATGATGGTCGCGCCGCGAGCCGTCGAGGACGCCATCTGTCGCATCGCCCAAATGGCCCGCGCCGTCGGCATTCACCTGGTGGTCGCCACGCAGCGGCCGTCGGTCGACGTGGTGACGGGACTCATCAAGGCCAACATTCCGTCACGGATTGCCTTCATGACGGCGTCCCAAGCGGACTCCCGGGTCATCCTGGACGTGGGCGGCGCCGAGAAGCTGGTCGGCCACGGCGACATGCTCTTCCAGCCGGCGAACGTCTCCAAGGCGGTTCGAATTCAGGGCGCGTGGGTCACCGAAAAGGAGATCGAAGCGATCGCCGGATGGTGTCGTGACCAGCAACAGCCCGAGTTCGTGGCGAACGTCGAGGGCCTCGGCCGGCCGCCCGCCGAGGACGACCTGATGGAGGGCGACGACGAGCTCCTGGAGCAGGCGGCGGATCTGGTGATCCGGTCGCAGCTCGGGTCCACTTCGATGCTGCAACGCAAGCTCAAGGTGGGATTTGCCCGCGCCGGGCGGCTGATGGACCTCATGGAGGACCGTGGGATCGTCGGTCCGAGCCTGGGATCGAAGGCGCGCGACGTCCTCATGACGCTCGAAGAGTGGCAGGAAGCTCGAGGGGGACAACCAAAGGCCTAGCCCGGGCGTAGCCCGGGCGTAGTCAAGTCTTAGTTCCTAGGCCTTTTGGCCGAGCCCCGCATATAACCCGGCCTTCTGTCACTTCTGCCCGTTCAGCCGTATTCGCAGGTAGCCCCCTCAGCCGAAACTACCCGAGAACGGGTAGCAGCCCGTACCCCTGAGTTTTCCGAGGAGACGTTGATGCGACGAGAAGGAACGGTCCGACCGCCGAGGGCGGCCGCACTTCGGCGACTTCTTGGCGCGTCGATCGGTGTGGCCCTCGTGGCCACTGTTTCGTGCTCCGGCCCACAGGCCAGCTCCTCGGGATCGGGTCGCGAGAAAGCCGACCCAGCAGTTCTCCGTGCCGCTGAGAGCCACCCGAGCTCTCTCCTCCCCCTGATCGTTCGTGAGGCCAGTCCCCGATCCAACGCCGCCGAACGGCTCGTGGAAGGCCTCGGCGGCACGGTGACCCATGAGCTCCCGATCATCGGAGCGTTTTCAGCCCGGCTGCCGGGCGAGGGCGTCGGCCGTCTTCTGGCTTCACCTGAGGTCCTCAAGGTGTGGGGCGACGGCCGGGTCCACATGTCCCACGGCACCGATCAATACGACAGCGCGCTTCCCAACAAGGTCTGGCAAAAGGCCATCCGGCTTCCCGACGCGCGAGCGCTCGGGTACGACGGCGCAGGGGTCACCGTCGCCATCCTGGACACCGGCGTGTTCCCCGTCCCGGATCTGGCCGGTCGTATCAAGGCGGTCGCAGACTTCACTCCTGAGGGCGACGGGCTGGACCGCTACGGCCACGGTACCCACATGGCCGGTCTGATCGCCGGCAACGGGACCTCATCGGGCGGCGCGTGGAGCGGCGTGGCGCCCAGGGCGAAGGTCGTTTCCGTCAAGGTTGCCGGTGTCGACGGATCCACCGACGTGTCGGTCGTGATCGCCGGGCTCCAGTGGGTTGTTGCCAACCGCTCAGAGTTCAACATCAAGATTCTCAATCTTTCTTTCGGAACCGACTCCAAGCAGCCGTACTCGATCGACCCGCTGGACTACGCGGTGGAGCAGGTCTGGTCCTCTGGAGTGCTCGTCGTGGTGGCCGCCGGAAACGGTGGATCGGGCGCGGGAACCATCAACAAGCCGGCCGATGACCCCTACGTGGTCTCCGTGGGCGCGGGCGACGCCAAGGGAACCACGGACCGAAGCGATGATGTCGTCGCTCCGTTCTCCGCGCGCGGGCCAACCCAGGACGGCGTTAGCAAGCCCGATGTAGCCGCTCCTGGGATCACGCTGGTCTCCAACCGCATCTCGGGAAGCACGATCGATGTCCAGCATCTTCTCGCCTCGCTTGACCAGTACTACATGAAGGGGACGGGGACCTCGCAGGCGACAGCGGTCGTCTCCGGCGTCGCCGCTCTTCTCTACGACGCTGTTCCGAACATGACGCCGAATGTCGCGAAGGCCACGTTGATGGGCAGCGCGGGCGACGCGCTCGCCACCCAGGCCGGCGGCGGAGCGGGTCTGGTCCACGCGGGACGCGCGGTCAACCAGGCGCTCGCCTCGAAGTACGTGGGCAGGCCGGCGAATCAAAACCTCACTCCTTCGACCGGTCTTGGATCGCTCGAGGCCAGTCGTGGGTCCTTCCACGTCATGGTGGATCAGAACGGCGACGGCGTCGCCGAGCTGCTTCAGGGCGAATTCGGCTTCGGATGGACCGCCGGTTCGTGGAGTGCTGGCTCATGGAGCGGCGCTTCTTGGACTGCCGGTTCGTGGAGCGCGGGCAGCTGGAGCGCGGGGAGCTGGAGCGCCGGTTCGTGGAGCGCGGGATCCTGGAGCGCCGGGAGCTGGAGCGCGGGATCCTGGAGCGCCGGCTCATGGAGCGCTTCATCGTGGACCGCCGGTTCTTGGAGCGCAGGTTCTTGGAGCGCGGACGCGTGGGCCTGATGCGGACCGCAACGGTTCTCGGTCGCCGTGTCCTCGGCGGTGCCATTGGGGTTGCTCTTCTGGCCGGCGTGGCATGCGGCGCCACCCGACCTGACTCTTCGGGCGCCGATCGCGCCAAGGCTGACCCCTCGGTCCTTCGAGCCGCGGATGCCCATTCGAGCTCACTCATCCCGATCATCGTTCGTGAGTCGAACCCTCCCTCCGACACCGCAGAGCGCCTGGTGAAGGGCCTGGGAGGAACCGTCACGCGCGACCTTTCGATCATCGGAGCGTTTTCCGCCCGCCTGCCAGCCGACGAGTTGCCGTCCCTTCTGGCCTCGCCCGACGTGCTGAAGGTCTGGAGCGACGGACACCTTCGGGCAACCGGCACCGAGGAGTACAACAAGGGCCAACCGAACCGGGTGTGGCAACGCGCCATCAACCTGGCCAGCGCCAACCGCACCGCCGACGGGACGGGAGTGAACGTCGCCGTCGTCGACACCGGTGTGTTCCCTGTCGCCGACCTCACCGGCCGGATCGTGGTCGCCGCCGACTTCACCTCAGAGGGAGACGGGCTGGACCGCTACGGACACGGCACGCACATGGCGGGAATCATCGCCGGCAACGGAGCCACCTCGAAGGGCAACTGGAGCGGCGTCGCGCCGAAGGCCGGGATCGTGTCGGTCAAGGTGGCCGGCGCCGACGGCTCGACGGACGTCTCCGTCGTCATCGCCGCGATGCAGTGGGCCGTGGCCAACCGGGCGAAGTTCAACATCAAGGTCCTCAACCTCTCCTACGGAACCGATTCGAAGCAGCGATACGACATTGACCCTCTGAACTACGCGGTCGAGCAGGCCTGGTTCTCGGGAATGCTGGTCGTGGTGGCGGCGGGCAACCGCGGTCCTCAGGGGAACACCATGAGCAAGCCGGGGGACGACCCATTCGTGGTCGCCGTGGGGGCCGCCGACCTTCAGGGCACCTACGACCGGAGCGACGACCTCGTCGCCGACTTCTCCAGCCGCGGCATGAAGGGCGGGATCGAGAAGCCCGACCTCGTGGCGCCGGGAATCACCATCGTTTCCAACAGGGTCGTTGGGAGCACCGTCGACGTCGCCTACCCCTACGCCGCCATTGATCCCTATTACATGAAGGGCACGGGTACGTCCCAGGCCACCGCGATCATCTCCGGCGTCGCCGCCCTCATGTACCAGGCTCGTCCTTCCATGTCGCCGGACGTGGCCAAAGCATCCTTGCTTCGCTCGGCCGGCGACGCCACCGCGTCGCAGAACGGCGGAGGCGCCGGTCTGGTGAACGCGGCCGCTGCCGTCAAGGCCGCGGTCGACGGGACCTACGTCAACTCGCCGGCGAACGTCGGACTGACTCCCTCTACCGGTTTGGGTTCACTCGAGGCCAGCCGCGGGTCGTACCACGTGATGGTCGATCAGAACGGCGACGGTGTCGCCGAGCTGCTCCAGGGTGAGTTCGGCTTCGGATGGACCGCCGGCTCGTGGAGTGCGGGTTCGTGGAGCGGCGCAAGCTGGACCGCGGGCTCTTGGAGCGCGGGATCGTGGAGCGCCGGTAGCTGGAGCGCGGGCTCGTGGAGCGCCGGTAGCTGGAGCGCGGGGTCGTGGAGTGCAGGTTCTTGGAGCGCGGGCAGCTGGAGTGCCTCCTCATGGAGCGCGGGTTCTTGGAGCGCAAGCTCCTGGAGCTCCGACGCCTGGTCCTGATATGTCTGGGCCACAGCTTCCACATTTCGCTCGGCGCCTCATCTACGGATTCCTGGTAGCGGGGCTGGCCACGGCGGCGCTGAGGGTCCCCGAGGCTCTTCGGTGGTCCCCGACCCAGTTCTTCGCGTTCCTTGCCCTCGGGACGGCGATTGCGTTGTCCGAGCAGTTCACGGTCAAGATCCGGTACGGGAACGAGACGTGGAACTTCTCGATCACGGACGCCATCCCCGCGGCCGGACTGATGCTGGTTCACCCGAGCGTCCTCACCCTCGGCGTGGGGGCCGGCATCCTCGTGGGTCATTCCGTTCGTCGCATGAACCGCTACAAGCTGGCATTCAACGTGGGTCAGTTCCTCCTGGCTGTCTCGGCCGCGCAGTTGGTGCACTCGCTCATCCCGCATGGCGGCGTGTTCGATCCGAATAGCTGGCTCGCGGCGACCGCAGGGATGACCGCGTGGTCGGTGGTGAACGCTTCCAGCGTCGCCCTCATCATCTCCGTCGTCGAGGGAAAGTCTTTCCGATCGGTGTTCGTCCCGCCGATGGTGCTCAACATCGTCCACTACGCGGGGAACCTGGCCATCGGCGTCCTCGGCGCGGTCCTGTTTGTCAGCCGGCCGCTGGCCGTTCCGCTCCTGTTCGTGCCGCTGGTCCTTTCCTACTTCGCGTACCAGGCCTACGCCCACGGGATGCGGGAGCGCGACCGGATGCGATACCTGTACGAGGCGGGTCGCTCCCTGTTCAACCCCTTCTCGGAAAAGGACGATTTCCGTGACTTTCTCGGCTCGGTCCAGCAGATGCTGGAAGCCGCCGCCGTGGAGGTCGTGCTGGTCAACGACGGACGGGTCACCGTCCATGACTCCACCGGCACGGTTTCCCTCACGCCTCGGGTCGAGAGCAACGGGAACGGGAACGGGAACGGCAGCGCCAGCGGGAATGGCCACCACGACCGGCAGCCCGAAGCATTCATGCGGTTCCGTCCCGGTCTGGTGCCGAACACGGCATTGGTCGGCCAGCACGAGGGGACGCACGGCGTCCTGGCCGTCTACCGGGGCGAGGACCTCAACGCGGCCGAGCGATCCTTGCTCGACGCGTTGGCGTCCCAGTTCTCGGTGTGGCTTCAGAACGTCACGCTGTTCTCCGAGACCTCGGAGCAGCGGACGCAGCTCGAAGAGATCATTGGACACACTTCGGACGGGATCTTCGCCCTCTCCACCGACGGGGTCATCGTTTCTTGGAACCCCGCAATGGAGCGGATCACGGGTTTCTCCGCGCTCGAGGCCGTGGGCCGGGCGTGCGAGGAAATCCTTGGAACCGACTGTGTTCCGCGCGCCGGAGCAGGCCCCGGCGAGCGGGATGGATCAGGGGTGGACGCGCGGCTGGTCACCAAGGATCGCCGGGCGCGCTGGATTCGCTACAGCACCAACCCGATCATCGACCGGGACGGTGAGCTCAAGGCGAACGTCGTCGTGGCTCGCGACGTCACCAGCGAGCTCGAAGCCGAAGAGCTGAAGGCGGACTTCGTGGCCACCGTTTCGCACGAGCTCCGCACGCCGCTCACGCCGCTCAAGGGATTCCTGGCCGCGCTGCTTCAGGGCACGGTCGAGGACTCGCCGGAAGCGCGGCAGGAGTACTACCGGATCATGCTCAACCAGGCCAACCGGCTCGAGCGTCTGATCACCGATCTCCTCGAGGTCTCGCGGATGGAGTCCGGGAAGCCTCGCATGAACAAGGACGCGGTCGAGGTCACGTCGCTGGTCGGCGAGCAGATTCAGGAGTTCGCCGAATCGGATCCCGGCCGGGTCATACTGTTCCAGAGCCCCAGGGCTCCGCTGTACGTGCGCGGAGACCGCTTCCGGCTCGGCCAGGTCGTCGGCAACCTTCTGTCGAATGCGCTCAAGTACTCGCCGTCCGACTCGCCGGTCGAGGTCGTCATCGAGGCGTCCAACGGCCAGGCCGTCGTGTCCGTGGTCGACTCGGGCGAAGGGATTCCGTTGTCGGAGCACGAGCGCGTGTTCGAGCGATTCCATCGTCTGGACAACGGGCTGACACGCCAGACTGGAGGCACGGGCCTCGGTCTGTACATCGCGAAGCGGCTCATCGAGGCGATGTCGGGTCGCATGTGGCTGGTCTCGCAGCCTGGAGAGGGTTCGACCTTCTCGTTCAGCCTCGCCACCGTGAGTGAGCAGGACGTGGCCGAGGCTGCCGTCGCCGCCGCCGGGGCCGGCGAGGCGTAGGCTCCCCCTCTTCATCGCACGCGGGCCGCAGTCGGCGGCCGGAGCGCTTCCGACGATTCGCGCCTGGGTACTATGGCGGCGTGCATCCGGTCACCGCGGTCCGGTCGCGACCACAGGTCACCAGCGCCATCGGGATCGGACGGGCCCTGCGCCAGGCTCGGCTTCTTCGACGAAAGAGCCTGGAAGAGGCGAGCCGGGAGACGCACATTCGCCGGCAGGCGCTTTCCGCCCTGGAACGGGAGGAGTTCGATGCGCTTGGCGCGGACGTCTACGCTCGCGGGGCGCTCCGGACCTACTCGTCATACCTTGGCTTGAACGCCGACCGCGTCCTCAAGCTCTACGCCGAACGCTTCGGCCCGCCGCGCGGGTCGCTCCCCGAACCCGTCGCCGCGCCCGCGACGGGTGCTCTGGAGCCGGTGGAGCATCCGATGCTGTTCCGAGCCGCCCCCACGTGGGCGTTTTTGACCGCGGTCGCGCTCCTGGTGCTGGCGGTGCTGGCCACGCTCGGCGTCCTTTCCTGGTGAATTGGCCATCGATCGCCGCCCCCTGACTCCTCTCGGGCTCGGGTGGCCAAACCTCATCTCGCTCTTTCGGCTCCTCGTCGCTCCGGTCCTCGTCATCTTGATCGCCGGCGGCGACCCGCCGCTCCTGTACGTCGCTGCGGCCGTTTTCGCGGTGGGAGCAGCGACGGATGGCCTCGATGGGTATCTCGCGCGCCGATACGAATCGAAAACAAGGACCGGACAGTGGTTGGACCCTCTGGCGGACAAGGTGCTGGTCTCGGCGCCGGTGCTGACCATGGCGGCCGTTGGCCGTTTCCCGGTGTGGGCAGCGGCGGTCATCATCGTTCGAGAGCTCGGCGTGTCGATCCTTCGGGTGTATCTGGGTCTGCATGGCGTGGGCATGCCGGCCACGTCGCTGGCGAAGGTCAAGACGACGCTCCAGCTTCTCGCCATCACGCTGTACATCCTTCCCTTACCGGCCTGGGCCGACGGCATCCAAATGGGCGCGCTGATCGCGGCACTGACCTTCACCGTCTACACGGGCGTGCAATACGTGGCCGACGCCGGCCGGCTGGTCCGCGCGGAGACTCGATGATTCGGGAGGTTCGATGAGGGCCGAGATCATCGGCGTGGGGACGGAGATCCTCCTCGGACAGATCACGAACAGCAACGCGCAGTGGATCTCCGAGCGGCTCGCCGAGATCGGCGTGGACGTCCTCCATCACCAGGTGGTCGGGGACAACGAGGACCGGATCGCGGACGCCTTTCGGCTCGCGTTGTCCCGCGCTGACGTGGTGATCGCCACGGGCGGCCTTGGTCCCACGCAGGACGACATCACCCGGGAAGGGCTCTCGGCGGCGCTCGGCGTGGAACTCGAGCGAGACCCTGCCCTTGAAGAGTTCCTCCGCGAGAAGTTCCGGCGCCTTGGACGCGACATGCCCGAATCGAACCTTCGGCAGTGTGACGTTCCGGCCGGGGCCCGCACCATCCTTCCGGAACGCGGGACCGCGCCGGGGCTCATCTTCGAGACCGGCGCCGAGCAGAGGGTGTTCGTGGTTCCCGGCGTCCCCGCGGAGATGCGGGAGATGATGGAGTCGGCGATTCTCCCCGAGCTCACGAAGCTGGCGGGACCGGCCGCGATCGTGTCTCGGGTCATCAAGGAGACGGGGATGGCCGAGGCCAAGGTGGCGGAGACGCTGGACGACCTGTTCCGCGGCTCGACCAACCCCACCGTTGCCTATCTGGCGTCATCCGGCGAGGTCAAGGTTCGGCTCACGGCGAAGGCTCCGACGCGCAGCGAGGCCGAAGCGCTCATTGCCCCGGTCGCCGAGGAGGTCTCGCGGCGGCTGGGGAACGTCGTGTTCGCGACCAGCGACGAGGATCTGGCCGCCGTGGTCGGGCGACATCTCCTGGAGCGCGGGATGACCGTGGCCACGGCCGAATCCATCACGGCCGGAAGCATCGCGGCGAGGCTTTCCACACCCCCGGGCGCTTCTGATTTCTTCTGGGGCGGAGCCGTGACCTACACCGCCGAGGCGAAGCACGCGGTCCTCGGCGTGTCGACCGAAACGATCGAGGGTCCCGGCGTGGTGAGCGAGGAGTGCGCCCGCGAGATGGCCACCGGCGCCAGGCGGCTTTTCGGTGTCGACATCGCGCTGGCGGTAACCGGCGCGGCGGGTCCCGAGCCCCATGGGGGGAAGCCACCCGGAACGGTCTGCGTCGCGGTCGCCGGAGAAGGGAGAGAGGAATCACGGATGTTCAGGGCCCCCGGCGATCGGGATCAAGTTCGACGGTGGGCGGAGCAGGCAGCGCTCGACCTCACGCGTCGGTTCATTCAGCGTCTTCCCTCGCCCGCTGGAGACCGGGCCGCCTCGACGTCGCGATAGAGGAGTGGCCCGCGACCGGTCGTCGCGTCCGGAAGCCACGCCGCTTCGGCTCTTCATCGCGGTCGACGTTCCGGATGACGTAAAGGCGGGCGTCCGTGAAGCCATCGAACCATTTCGCTCCACGACGTCGCCGGTTCGATGGACCGCTCCTGAAGGTTGGCACGTCACGCTGAAGTTCCTCGGCGCGACGTGGCCACGCTTGGTCGAC
>DASVPT010000271.1:0-1786 GCA_036389535.1 Actinomycetota bacterium | reverse complement strand
TGTCGCCGGACGGGCGGGAGCTCCTGGTCTCGGTGACGCTGGACCGAGTGGTCGACGTCATCGACACCCAACAGGCGGCGATCGTCGACCAGATCCCGGCCGGCGATTTTCCGCACGAGAACGAATACTCCGAGGACGGCGAGCTGATCTACGACGGCAGCATCGGCAGGGTGGTCACGCCGGACAATCCGGAGCTCGACGCGTTGAAGGGCGATCGGTGGTTCACCATCGCCGACGCCGAGACCCACGAGGTCAAGAAGGTCATCGACTTCGGTGTTGGCGTCAGGCCGTTCGTGGTGATGCCGAACAACCGGATCATGTACGTGCAGCTCTCGTTCTTCCACGGGTTCAAGGAATACGACCTGAAGAACGAGCGCTACCTGCGGACGCGTCGCCTCCCGCTCCATGGCGCAGCCGAGAGGGACAACGAGCTCGACTCCGCCCACCACGGGCTGGCCATGAACGGCGATCGCACCAAGATCTGCGACGCCGGCACGGTGGCGGACTACGTGGCCATCGTGAACCGCAAGTCGTTCAAGGTCGAGCGGATCATCGAGGTCAACAAACGGCGTTCGGCGTTCTCGGATCCCACGCCGGGCGACAAGCCGTACTGGGCGGTGACGAGTGCCGACGGCCGCTACTGCTTCGTTGCGAACAGCAACAGCGACAACGTCTCGGTCATCTCTTACGCCACGGCGAGGGAGATTCAGCGATTCCGCGTCGGCGATCACCCACAGCGGATGCGCATGGCCGGCGTGCTCCGAACGGCGCTCGCTGCCCTCTAAGTCTGACGTCGCCGAAAGCGGTTGCGCGCCGCCTCGACGCTGAGCTGAAGGCGGCCGGCTCGCCGGAGCGAGCTGTCGGCGAGAAGGCCTACCTGAAGAGCGACCTCACCTTTTACGGGGTGAAGCTCGCCGAGATGCGGCGGCTCGCCAAGGAAGTCTCCAAGACCGAAGCCCTGGATCACGCCGCCGCCGTCGCGCTGGTCGAGGAGCTGTGGAACAAACCGGTGTTCGAGCGCCGAATGGCCGCGGTCGTCCTGCTCGAGCTCCACGCCACAGATCTCACTCCGAAAGACCTCCCGTTCGTCGAAGGACTGATCCGTGAGTCCAAGACGTGGGCGCTGGTGGACGGCCTGGCCGGCGACGTGGTCAGCGAGATAGCCCTCCGGCACAACATCCGGCGAACCCTGGACCGCTGGGCCAGAGACAGGGACTTCTGGATCCGGCGATCCTCGCTCCTCGCCGAGCTGAAACCGCTCAAGGCCGGAGCGCCGTTCGAACCCTTCGCCACCCGGGCCGACGCCATGCTGGAGGAGACCCAGTTCTTCATCCGCAAGGCCATCGGATGGGTCCTTCGCGAGATGTCGAAGAAGCGGCCGGACGAGGTCTACGAGTGGATCGCCCCCCGAGCGCATCGCGCGTCGGGCGTCACCATGCGAGAGGTCGTCCGCTACTTGGAGCCGAAGCAAGCCGAGCGGCTGCTCCGCGCCTACAAGACCCGCCGTCCCATCTAGGCCTTTACAGGAACGGAAGCCTCAGGCGGATTCGCTCCACAAGACCCGGAAGGATTCGACCGGCTCATCGAAACCCTTCAACGCGAGTTCTCCCAAACTCTCGAACACGAAGCCCTTTCCCACCGCGAGGTCACGCACCGTGCCCGGCACCAGAATCGTGGCCGGCTGTGCGGCGGCGCAGAGCCGTGCGGCCAGGTTGACCGCCGAGCCGAAGAGATCCCCGCCTTCAGGGATCGGCTCGCCCGCCGACATCCCGATTCGAACTCGCAC
>DASVPT010000270.1:0-4213 GCA_036389535.1 Actinomycetota bacterium | reverse complement strand
GCCCTCTACCTCCTGGCGCACGTGGCCCTGCGCTTGCGCATCCACGGCGGTCTGGGACTCGGACGACCGGTTGCATCAGCCCTGCTGAATGCGCTTCTCCCGGTAACGAGAGCGGTCACAGGCCTCGCCGCTCTGGGCTTGGTCGCGGCGGTCTGCATCCTCCTTATCGCCTATGAGTTCTTCCGCCACCGAGAGTCGCGAGCTTGGATCCGAAGCCGGCGTGGTGCGTTTACGAGCGGAGACGCCGCCCAGCTGCCGGCGAGCGAGCGCCGGAACCGTCCTCGAGGAAGGAGATGAGTTGGAACTTCGACCGAAGCCACCGACGTCCAAAGGGTCCGACGACATGTTCACCGGAGACGTCTGGATCGACCACATCGCGAGCGGACAAGAGCCGTCCCGCATTCGGGTTGCCTTCGTTCGGTTTTCGCCCGGCGCCCGGAACGCATGGCATGCCCACGCGCTCGGACAGACGCTCCACATCGTCGATGGCAGGGGGCGGGTGCAGGCCCGCGGCGGTCAGATGGTCGACGTCCGCCCGGGGGACACGGTCTACACACCGCCGGGGGAGTGGCACTGGCACGGGGCCGCTCCCGATCACTTCATGACCCACATCGCCATGTGGGCAGTGGCCGAAGAAGGACCCGAAACAGATTGGGGCGATCACGTTACGGAGGCCGAATATCTGGGCGAGTGAGGGTCTCGCCCTGGAGGGAATGCCCCGCCGCGGGTTTCCGTTGAGGTCTAAAAGGACTCATCAATAAGGAGAGAGGCCGCCATGCAGGTGAAAGAGCTCGGCCACATCGTCTTGTACGTCCGTGACGTCGAGCGGTCGCGGCGCTTCTACCGCGACGTACTCGGCTGGGACGAGATCGTCGGCGTCCCCGGACAGATGGCCATGTTCTCTTCGGGCCGAACGCATCACGAGCTTCTGCTCATCGAGGTCGGCCAGGATGCGCAACCCATTCCCCAGGGACGCCGCGTCGGCATGTACCACTTCGGTCTGAAGATCGGAGAGAGCGACGACGATCTGCGTGCGGCGCTTCGCCAACTGATCGACGCCGGGGCCAACGTCATGGGGACGGCCGACCATAACGTCTCGCACAGCATTTACATCACGGACCCGGACGGGAACGAGATCGAGCTGTACATCGACGTGCAGCCGGAGGTCTGGCGGGAGAATCCCGAAGCGGTGATGGCGCCGACTCGAGCGCTCAGGCTCTAGCCGGCGGCCGAACGCCAGTCAGAGGCTCGCCAGCAGACCGGCGAGCGGCCGGGGAATCTTCGTCAAATCGAGCGCGCCCACGAGCAACGGCGCGTAGCGAATCTTCCGACCCGTGAACGTCCCGAGGAAGCGGCGCAGCTGCTCGTCGAGGGCTCGGGCTCGCCATTCTGGCTGCTTCTGGAACGTCCGGAACCGCTCCAGCTCGCCTTCGCGTTCGACGATCGCCTCGACCGCCTCACCACCGAGCGCCCGAATCAGCTCGTCCTCCAGATCCTGCACGCAGACGAAGAACCCGAGGGCCTCAAGGGCTTCTCTTGTCAGGTCCGAGCCGAATCCGGCGCGCTCGAGCGCGCGGCGGAAGTAGGGTTCCTCTCCCACATCGCACAGCCCGGTCAGCCTCACTCCATCGCCATCGGAACTGAACCTGTTCACGAACGCGGCCACGTTCGTGGCGCCTCCCATCGGCACGATCGTTACCCCCTCCGCAGCGAGGTCGCGTCCCGCGCGACGAGCGAGCCTCTCGACCGCGAGCTGGTCGCTGACACCTTCCACCAGAACGACGGTTCGCGATGCGGTAGCCATAGATCCAATCTTCGTCTCGAACCGGCGCCTCGGCCGGAACTTGGCTAGGGTTTCCCTCGATGTCTTCCGCCCCCTCCACCTCGCAGTTGATGCGTGCCGAAGATGCCGGCTGGAACGAGCTGCACGCCCTGATCGATTCGCTGAGGACTGAAGAAGCTGAACGTACGGGCTATTACGCCGAGGGGTGGTCGGCGAGCGACCTTCTGGGACATATCGGAAGCTGGCTCGCGGCGGCGGGCGCCGTACTCGAGCGGATTCGGTCGGGCACGTACCGGCGGGAGGACATCGACATCGATGCGTGGAACGAACGGTTCCTGGAAGCGATGAAGGGAACGCCGTTTCGCGACGTGAAGGCGCAGGCCGTGGCGTCGCGGGCGAGGATGCTTCAGGAGTGGGCCCAACTCGACGAGGTCACCCCCGACGCGGCGTTCTGGATCGAAAAATCCGGCGCCGAGCACTACGCCGAGCATCTGCCGCGGCTGCGCGAATGGGTCGCTGAGCTTCACCCATCGCAGGCGTGACCGCGGATCAGCGTCGTTAGAGCGTGGCTCGCCGTTGGATACACTTTTTCCGGATCACTGCTTGGCGCGGTGGCCGAGTGGTTAGGCAGAGGTCTGCAAAACCTCTTACACCGGTTCAATTCCGGTCCGCGCCTCCATCGAACCGGTCTGATCGGGACCGCGACCAACCTCTCGAGAGCTGAGCGATGAAGGATCGTTCTGCTCTGCTCAAATCAGCGGTCCGCGTATCGGCGCTCTCGACGTTCGTCAGCCTGACGCTTGCGGTCGCTGCGATCGCGCTCGCATTGGGAAGCAGCTCTCTGGCCCTGCTTGCGTTCGGCCTGGAATCGCTCGTGGACGGCAGCGCCTCGGCCATTCTCGTGTGGCGGTTCGGGGCGGAGGGGCGGATCCCCGAACGAGGGTCCCACGTCGAAAGCCGGGCCCGTCGCGTGGTCGGCGTCGTCCTCCTGGTGGTTGGGCTCTATCTGCTCGGAGCGGCCGTCCGATCGCTGATCGTGGGGGCTCGATCCCATCCATCCACGGAGGGAATCCTGGTGACAGCGGCGGCGCTGCTGGTGCTTCCGGCCCTGGCCTACCGAAAGCTCGTGTTGGCGCGTGGGCTGGGCAGCCGGGCGCTTCGGGCCGATGGGCTTCTCACGGCGGGGGGTGCCGCGCTCGCCGCCGTAACGCTGCTTGCCGTCGTTGTCGCCCGGTACGTGAGCGTCGCGGCCGCCGATCCCGCCGCTGCAATCATCGTGGGCGTGGTCCTTCTTCGTGAAGCGGTCGCCGCGCTGATGGAGGCCAATTGATCATTCCGCTTGACCGCCTTTCACCCCGAAGATAGAAAGAAACCTCAACCCTCCGAGCTGCATCCGAACCCCTTATGAAGAAAATCTCCAGCCTGTATCGAACGTTGGCTGTGGCCGCGCTGGCCTTGGGAGGCGCGGTCGGGACGGCGTCGGCGTCCTCGACCGTGTTCCAAGTCGCCGGCACGCCGTCGAAGACCGAGCTTGCTTCTTCGGCCAACCCCTCGGTGGTCGGTCAAACGGTGACCTTCACCGCGACGGTCACTGATGATCCGGATGACGCGACCGCCGGCGTGGGTACGCCGGCCGGAACCGTCGACTTCGTTGAAGAGGGCACGATAGTTTGCGACGACGTCGCTCTCGACCTCTCCGGGCAGGCCATCTGCGAGCGCACTTACTCCAGCGTGGCGACTCGAAGCGTGGCGGCCAGCTACTCCGGGGACACGGCCTACGCGCCGAGCTCTTCAGCGGCGCTCAGCCAGGTCGTTCAGCAGGCGGGCAGCAAGACCACGCTTTCGTCCTCTGACGCCGACAACCAGACCGTCAGCGGCCAATCGGTCACGTACACGGCGACTGTTTCGCCGGTTTCGCCTGGCTCCCAGCCCACCGGCGGGACGGTCACGTTCACTGACGGCGGGGCGAACATCTCCGGCTGTGTCTCCAAGTCGTTGAGCTCCGCTCAGGCCACGTGCGCCACCGCGTTCAAAGCGGGAACCCATTCCGTGGTCGCCCGCTACTCCGGGACTTCGGACTACCGTGGGAGCGCCTCCTCCGCCATCACCCAAGCCGTGGCGAAGGCCAGCACGCACACGGCCCTCACGTCTTCGGATTCGGACAATAAGACGGTCAGCGGTCAGAGCGTCACGTTCACCGCGCGGATCTCGGTCGTCTCACCTGCCTCCGGAACGCCCGGCGGGACCGTGACCTTCAAGGACGGCGGGAACACCATCGGCGGCTGCGGCGCCAAGGCGCTCAGCTCCGGCGTGGCGATCTGCTCGGCCAAGCTCACCGTGGGCTCGGGAACTCACAGCATCACGGCGGCGTATTCCGGCGATGCCAACGACCTGACGAGCGTCTCCAACGCCATCAGCCACACCGTCGTC
>DASVPT010000269.1:0-18294 GCA_036389535.1 Actinomycetota bacterium | reverse complement strand
CAAGAGTTGGGCTCTCGGCTCTTCAACGATCTCGAATGGTCCGTCCTTCGACGCCATCCGGAGATCGCTGAAGCCAAGGAGCGCCTCCTGAAAGCGGGAGCTGCCGGGGTGGTCCTGTCGGGAAGCGGCCCAACGCTCGCCGCCCTGGTCCCGCCCGGCGCCGAGGACATGCCTCAGGAGGGGATCGAAGTCTCGTCCTGAGATTGCTGGGCCCCCGCGACTCGAACGCGGATTTCCGGGACCAAAACCCGGCGTCCTGCCAATTGGACGAAGGCCCAGGGTCGCACAGCCCACGATACCGGCCGGATGACATAATTTCGCGGCGTCGGCACGACCGTGACGATCAGGTCGACTTGGAAGGAATCCCTTGGCCTCACGCAAACCTCCCCGCAGCCTTGCCGCCGTCGTTCTCGCCGCCGGCAGGGGGAAGCGGATGAAGTCGGTCCGGCCCAAGGTCCTCCACGAGGTCTGTGGCCGGCCGTCGCTATGGCACGTGCTGAACGCGGCGGTGGCTGGCCGGCCTCAGCGACTGATCGTGGTCGTTCGTGAAGGCGACGATCTCATTGCGGACGCCGTTCGTTCCTGGGGGATCAAGCCAGAGCCCGTCTTCGTCCATCAATCCGAGCCGCTGGGGACCGGTCACGCCGTCGGCTCCGCGGAAGACGCCATCGGGGACGCCGACGAGGTGGTGACGTTCCCGGGCGACGACCCGTTGATCACGGCGGAGCACGTTCGCCAGGCGCTTTCAGCCCACCATCGGTCGAAGGCGGCGGCCACGATCCTGACGACCGTGTTGGAGGATCCTTCCGGTTTCGGCCGCGTGGTGCGGCGGGGCGGCGAGCTCGTAGAGATCGTCCAGGAGGCCGACGCGTCTCCCGAGCTCCTCCGGATCGGCGAGGTCTCGACGCTGGTCTACGTGTTCCGCCGAGAGGACCTGTTCAAGGCCCTTCCGCTGGTCGGCAGAGAGAACCGTCAGAACGAGTACTACCTCCCCGACGTCATCTCGATTCTCAAGGACAAGGGCGAGAAGGTCGGCGCGGTGCACGTCGATCTGGGCGGGGCGCTCGGGCTCAACTCGCGTGGCGGCTTGGCCCGGGTTTCCGGCATCATGCGCCGCCGCATCGTGGAGCAGCACATGGCCGCGGGCGTCACGTTCACCGATCCGGACACCGCCTACGTGGATGTCGACGTGAGAATCGGTCCCGACACGGCGATCCTGCCGATGACCTTTCTTCAAGGTCAGACTCGAGTCGGCGCGGGGTGCCGGATCGGTCCGGGAACGCAGATCGTCGATTCGACGGTCGACGACGAAGCCGACGTCGCGTTTTCGGTCGTGCGCGGGTCGCGGATCGGCCGGCGCGTGGCCGTCGGGCCGTACGCCAGCCTTCGGCCCGGGACGGAGATCGCCGAGGGAGGAAAGGCCGGCACCTTCGTCGAGATGAAGGCCACTCGGGTCGGCAAGAAGAGCAAGGTGCCGCACCTCTCCTACATGGGAGACGCCACAATTGGCGACGACGTGAACGTGGGGGCCGGCACCATCACCTGCAATTACGACGGCTACCAGAAGCACCCGACCGTGATCGAAGACGGCGCCTTCATCGGCTCGGATACGATGCTCGTGGCACCGGTGAAGATCGGGAAGAGAGCGGTGACCGGAGCCGGCTCGGCGATCACCAAGGACGTGCCGGCCGACTCACTGGCCGTGGAGCGGTCGGAGCAGCGCGTGGTCACCGGCTACGCCAAGAGCAAGAGAAGGCGAAAAGAACAGGGCGGGACGGAGGCAGAGAGCAAAGGGGGCCGCAAGCGTGGCAAATGATTCGACCCGCGTGATCAACACCAAGCAGCGAATGATGGTTTTTGCAGGAACCATGCATCCGACGCTCTCTCAGGAGATCGCGGAGCACGTCGGGATTCGACTGGCCGACGCGAAAATCTCGAGGTTCTCCTCGGGCGAGATCTACTTCCGTCCGGACGACAGCGCGCGAGGCGCCGACGCCTTCGTCATCCAGACCCATGCGGAGCCGATCAACGAGTCGATCATGGAGCAGCTCGTCATGATCGACGCCCTGAAACGGGCTTCCGCAAAGCGGATCACCGCGGTCATCCCGTACTACGGCTATTCACGGCAGGACAAGAAGACGCTGGCCAGAGAGCCGATCTCGGCGAAGCTGATCGCCGACCTCCTCACGGCCGCCGGCGCCCACCGCGTCGTCTCGGTGGATCTGCACTCGGGACAGATCCAGGGGTTCTTCGACTTTCCGGTCGATCATTTGACAGCGCTGCCGCTTCTAGCGGAATACCTTCAGAAGGACGTGCGGGTCCCCGAGGACATCGTGGTGGTCGCCCCCGACGCCGGTCGGATTCGAACGGCGGCACGACTGGCGGGCCAGTTGCACGCGCCCCTGGCCTACGTCGACAAGCGACGCTCCCGGCATCAGCCGTCGAAGATCGACAGCGTGGAGATCGTCGGGGAAGTGTCCGGGCGACCCTGCGTCCTGATCGACGACATGATCGACACCGCGGGCACCGTCGTTGAGGGCGCCAGGGCGCTCTCCGCCGCCGGAGCCATCGAGGTCTACGCCGCCGCCACCCACCCCGTCCTCTCCGGGAAGGCCGTGCAGCGGCTGGCCGAATCGCCGATCACGGAGACCGTCGTCACGAACACCCTGCCGATTCCGGAAGAGAAGACGCAGGTGCTCGGGGAACGGCTGACGATTCTGTCCATTGCTCCCATCGTCGCGTCGGCTCTGATGGCGGTGTTCCAGGAGGAATCGGTCTCCGAGATCTTCCACGGCGAAAATCAGCCGTAGCGGCTGGACGCTTCACCGGTGGGCCGGCTCGTCGACCTGAGCCACGTCATCGAAGAAGGGATGCCGACTTATCCGGACATCCCGGCACCCGGCATCGGCGCGATCCTCAAGCACGAGGAGTCGGCCCAGAGCTACCAGGGCAAAGCCGAGTTCTGGCTCGGACGGTTCGACCTTCCGGGCAACACGGGAACGTACCTGGATGCGCCATTCCATCGATATCGCGACGGCGCGGATCTCTCCGCGATCGACCTGGAACGTATGGCCGCCGTACCCGGCGTCGTCGTCGATCCCGAGGAAGCCGCGGGTCCCCTTCGAGTCGAACTCGAGCCGGAGGCGATTCGGGGCCGGGCCGTTCTGGTTCGGACGGGATGGGATCGGCGTTGGGGAACCGACGCCTATTGGGAGCCGGGACCCTATCTGTCGCCGGAGGCCGTCGACCGTCTCGTCGGTGGCGGCCCGGCCGTCGTCGGCGTCGACTTCGCCAACGTGGACGACACGTCCGATCCAGCCAGGCCCGCCCACACTCGCCTCCTCGGCGCCGGGATCCTGATCGTTGAACATCTCACGGGCCTCGAAGCGCTTCCGACGGAAGGGTTCACGTTCACCTCGGTGCCTCCCCGGATCGTTGGCGGCGCCTCCTTTCCGGTTCGTGCATTCGCCGACGTGGTTACGTGAGCAAACGACCTCCCGGTACAATGACGGGCGCGGGCGGTAGCCCACCCCACACGATCAATCAGCTCACCGGAAGAGGACCCACATGGAGCGGAAGCTAAAGGCAGAGTCAAGGCAGGACACCGGCAAGGGGGCCGCGCGGCGGCTTCGGGCCAGGGGTCTTGTGCCCGCGGTGGTCTACGGGCACGGTATGGAGCCGGTTCATCTCGCCGTGGATGCCAGGGAACTGCTCCACCTCCTTCACACGGACGCGGGAACCAACGTGCTGGTGGACCTTCGGGTCGACAGCCAGGAGCTCCTCGCCATTCCTCGAGAGATCCAGCGCGACCACATCAAGGGGCAGTTCATTCACGTGGACTTCCTCCAGGTCGCCCGGGACGAGAAGATCACCGTCGACGTCCCGGTCCACCTCGTGGGCGAGTCCCGCGGCGTGAAGGAAGGCGGGGTCGTCGAGCATCACCTCTGGACGCTTCAGGTCGAATGCCTCCCGCAGGACGTGCCGACTGGGATCGAAGCAGACATCTCCGAACTCGGGATCAACGACTCGCTCAAGGTCGCCGACATCACCGTGCCGCAGCGAAGCGTCGTTCTCACGCCTCTCGAGGAAGTCATCGTGTCGGTCGTTCCGCCACAGGTGCTCAAGGTCGAGGAGGAAGTGGAGGAGGCCGCCGAGGGCGAAGCAGTGGAGCCGGAGGAGGCCGAGGCTTCGCCGGTCGAAGAGCCGCAGCCTGAGTCCTGAGCCCTGGCTCGTTGCCGGCCTGGGAAACCCGGGGCCCGAGTACGCCGGGACGCGCCACAACGCGGGAGCCATGGTGGTCGAACATTTGGCCGAGGCTCTTGGCGCGCGTCTGAAGAAAGTCAGGTTCTCTTCGATCTTCGCTGCGGAGGCGAAGCACGACGGCGTGCCCCTGCTCCTGGTTACTCCCGGCACGTTCATGAACGTGAGCGGCCCGCCGGTGGCCTCACTGGCGAAGAAGCGTGGAGTGACCGTCGATCGAGTGGTCGCCTGCCACGACGACATCGACCTCGCGTTCGGCGCCCTTCGCATCAAGCGAGGAGGAAGCACGGCCGGCCACCACGGGCTGGACTCCTTGGTGGGGGCGTTCCGGTCGGCCGATTTCTACCGCGTCCGAATGGGTGTCGGGCGGCCCTCGGGACGGTCCGAGAACGTTGACTTTCTCCTCAACCGGTTCTCCAAGCGTGAGCAGGAGGACTTCGCGGAGCTCGTCGCGACGGCGGCCGATGCCGTGCTGTCGCTCGTGACGGACGGCCTGACGCTGGTGCAGTCTCGATACAATCGAGGCGGCGTCCGGGAGACGTAGCCGGCGCCAAACTGAAAAACGAGCTGTTCAAGGGCCTGGCACGCGGTGCCAGGCCTCTTCGTGCTGTTCGGACCGAAAGGGAAGCGCCGGATGAGCGTCGATCTCGAGAACGTGCTGGAGGAGGCGGCGGCCTCACCGGCGTTCGAGCGTTTGCTCGGCGCCTCCGGCGCCGTGCGTGTGGCCCGGGCCGACTCACCCGGTCACCCCTTCGTCGCAGCGGTGCTGGCCTGGGCGTTGAAGTCGCCGGTTCTTCTCCTGGCGCCGGACGGACGCTCGGCCGAATCGTCAGCGGCCGCCGTCGAGGCCTTCCTCGGCCAGGAGCGGGTGCTTCGGTTTCCGTCGTGGGAATCGCTTCCGTACGAAGGGATCAGCCCGACTCCGCAGGTCGGCGGGGCGAGGGCTCGGACGGCGCATCTGCTTCGCCGGGCCCGCGGACCATTGGTGGTGGCGGCTCCCGTTCTGGCCGCGCTGCACGGATTGGCTCCGGGACTGGGAGACCACGAGCCGCTCGAGCTCCGCGCCGGCGAATCGATTCCACCCGACATGCTCGCGCCGAGATTGGTCGACCTGGGATACACGCGGGTCGACGTGGTCGAGCATCGCGGCGAGTTCGCGGTCCGGGGCGGGATCGTCGACGTCTTCCCGGCCACGTTTCGCCGGCCGGTTCGTGCCGAGTTCTTCGGCGACGACGTCGAGTCGCTTCGCGAGTTCTCGCCTTCAACGCAGCTGTCGACGGGACGGCTCGAAGGGGTGGAGATCCATCCGTGCCGCGAATTCCTCCTGAGCGATGACGTTATCCGACGGGTCCGCGCGGTGCTGCCGCGCTACCGCGGCCAGTACCGCGCGGCATTGGAGCGCCTATCCGAGGGTCTGGCATTCGAAGGCATGGAGCAGGCGATGGCGCTCATCTACGAGGAGCTTCCGCTGCTCACCGACATCCTTCCCGGCGGCGCATGGGTGGTCCTCGCGTCTTCGCGCCAGACCACGAACCGAGCCGAGCGAATCCTGGACGAAGCCGACGCGCTGGCCGAGGCGTCTGGATGGCCGGGGCCCTCGGTGGTCAAAGGGATCGAGACGGCCCTGGGCACGCGCCCGCGGCTGGAGCTCTCGGAGGTCGCGGAACCCGACGGCTTGGACCTCGGTCTCCGTGGGTGGGACCGACCGGGAAGGCTCGATCCCATGCTGGAGGCCATCGGCGCGCTCCAGAAGGGTGGAGCGCGAGTGATCGCCGCCGGGGAGGGCCGCGGGAGCCTCGAGCGCACCAAAGAGGTCCTGGTGTCACGAGGATTGCCGCCGGCCGTCGCCATCGAGGCGGGGCTGGAAGAGGGGTTTTGGTTTCGCCCCGACCCTGCTGCTGCGGCGGTGCTGGCGGTCGTCACGGAGGAGGATCTATTCGGCGGCCGGACCCACACGCGCGAGGCGCCGCGCCTCGCTGCCCGGCGCTCCGACGCTGTCGCGGCCGAGCTCTCCCCGGGCGACCTGGCCGTCCATCAAGTGCACGGGGTCGGCAAGTACGCCGGCATGGTTCGCCGGTCCGTGGCCGGGTCCGAGCGCGATTACCTTCTCCTGGAGTACGCCGCGGGGGACAAGCTCTACGTGCCGTCCGACCAGGTCGGCGTGATCGCGAAGTACGTCGGCGGCGAGGCCCCCAGGCTGCATCGTCTGGGGACCAACGATTGGCCGCGGGCAAAGGCTCGCGTCCGACGGGCGGTTCGCGACATGGCGGGCGAGCTGGTTCGGCTGTACTCCGCGCGAATGTCGGCTCCGGGACACGCCTTCGGTCCGGACGCGCCCTGGCAGGCTGAGCTCGAGGACGCCTTTCCTCATGAGGAGACGCGGGATCAGCTCACGGCCGTCGACGAGGTCAAGCGGGACATGGAGCAGGGCAAGCCGATGGACCGGCTCGTGTGTGGAGACGTCGGGTACGGCAAGACCGAGATCGCGATCAGGGCCGCCTTCAAGGCCGTGATGGACGGAAAGCAGGTCGCGGTTCTCGTGCCAACCACCCTGCTCGCCGAGCAGCACTTCGTGACCTTCTCGGAGCGCTTCGCCGCGTTTCCCGTCAAGGTGGCCATGCTTTCGAGGTTCGTCTCGCCGAAGGAACAGGAGCGCATTCTCGAGGACGCCGCCACGGGGAAGATCGACGTGCTGATCGGCACGCATCGGCTTCTCTCGGACGACGTCAAGTTCAGCGACCTGGGCCTTCTGGTCGTCGACGAGGAACAGCGTTTCGGGGTCGTCCACAAGGAGCGCCTGAAGAAGCTCCGGACATCCGTGGACGTCCTGACCATGACCGCGACGCCCATCCCTCGCACACTCGAGATGGCGCTGGCCGGCATTCGCGAGATGAGCGTGGTCGACACGCCGCCCGAAGACCGGCAGCCCGTTCTGACCTACGTCGGGCCCTACGAAGAGGAGATGGCGCTGGCGGCGGTTCGTCGCGAGCTTCTTCGGGGCGGCCAGGTCTTCTGGGTCCACAACCGCGTGGAGACCATCGAACGCCACGCGGGGCAGCTTCGCGACAAGCTGCCGGACGCGCGGATCGTCGTGGCGCACGGGCAAATGGATGAGGAGCGTCTGGAGAAGGTGATGCTCGGGTTCTGGAACCGGACCGCCGACGTCCTGGTGTGCACGACCATCATCGAAAGCGGACTGGACGTGCCCAACGCGAACACGCTCATCGTCGAACGGGCCGATCGATTGGGCCTGGCGCAGCTCTATCAGCTGCGGGGCCGGGTCGGCCGCTCGACTGAGCGTGCTTTCGCGTATCTGTTCTTCCCCCGCCAGGCGCGGCTCACCGAGGAAGCCCACGAGCGCCTCGCCGCGATCAGCCGGTTCACCGCGCTTGGCTCCGGTTACCAGGTGGCCATGCGCGACCTCGAGATCCGGGGGGCAGGGAATCTGCTCGGCGCCGAACAACACGGACACATCGCCGCGGTCGGGTTCGACACGTATCTCCGACTTCTGGCCGAGGCGGTCGCCGAGATGAAGGGCGAGCCGCTGGTCGAGGAGCGGGAGATCCGGGTCGACCTCCCGGTGAAGGCGTTCATTCCGCCTGAGTGGCTGGGTCAAGAGGCGCTCAGGCTGGAGCTCTACCGCCGGATCGGGACGGCGAAGGATCATGAGGTGCTCTCGATTGTCCGAGAGGAAACGGAAGACCGGTTCGGAGCCCTCCCTCCATCGGTCCAAACGCTGTTCGCGGTGGCGTCGCTTCGGATCACCGCGCTCGCCTCGGGCATCGACGAGATCAGCACGTTCCGCAATCGCGTTCGCATTCGACCGTTGCCCGAGGCGGTCGGTTCACAGGTGACCGCAGAAATGGAGGGCGCGTCGTATCACCCGCCGACCCGAACGTTGAACTTGGATCCGCCGGGCGGTCTGGGAGGGGAGGCGCTGGCTCGGTGGGTCGAGGGCGTCCTTCGTTCGGCGATCGACGCCGAGCCGGCCGCCGAACCGGCGTCCGTATAATCGCCGCTCCTTCCAAAGGGTAACCGCGATGGCGAACGAGGATCTCCTCGCACACATCCCCGACACGCCGCCCCCATCGCATGCCGGAGGTGGACGGCTCCTCGACCTGCTCCGCGTCATGCATCGCCTGCGCGCCCCAGGCGGATGCCCCTGGGACCGCGAGCAGACCCATCAGTCGCTGGCGCGCCATCTCCTGGAGGAAGCGCACGAGACGCTGGAAGCGATCGACTCGGGCGATCGCGATCGTCTTCGCGACGAGCTCGGCGATCTGTTGCTCCAGGTCGTCTTCCACGCGGAGATGGCGCAGGAGGACGACGGGTTCGACGCCGACGATGTCGCCGAAGGGATCATCGCAAAGCTCATTCGCCGGCATCCCCACGTCTTCGGCGACGTCGAAGTGGATTCCGCGTCCGAAGTGCTGGTGAACTGGGAGCGCATCAAGACCGCAGAGACAGGAGAGCGGGAACTGGACGACGAGATTCCCGCGAGTCTCCCGGCGTTGGCGCGGGCGGCGAAGGTCCAGCGCCGCGCGGCCGGGTGGGGCTTCGACTGGCGAAGCCCCGAGGGCGCGCTGGAGAAGGTTCGTGAGGAGCTCGGGGAAGTCGAAGAGGCATCTGCCGATCAGGTGGAAGATGAGCTCGGCGATCTCCTCTTCGCCGTCGCGGCGCTGGGACGAACGTTGAACGTCGACCCAGAGACGGCTCTACGAAAGGCCACCCGTCGCTTCAGCGAGCGATTCGAACGGATGCGCGGACGCGCCGAGGCCGAGGGCGTGAAGTTGGACTCGCTCTCCGAAGAGGAGCTTCTCGAGCGCTTCCGCGCCGCCCGGTAGCGATCTGCCAGCGTCTTTCGAGCGCCGCACGCGAGGCTGGCTCCTCGCTCCAGAGCTGAAAATGCCAAAACTCCAGGTGACCGCGCCATAGAATCCTTGCGACATGGCGGTCATCCAGGAAATTCACGCTCGCGAGATTCTCGATTCGCGGGCCAATCCCACCGTCGAGGCCGAGGTCTTGCTCGCCGATGGCAGCGCGGGCCGGGCGTCCGTCCCTTCGGGTGCGTCCACCGGGACCCATGAGGCCATCGAGGTTCGTGATGGCGACACCTCTCGGTTCGGTGGCAAGGGCGTGCGCACGGCGTGCCGAAACATTCGCGAGGAGATCGCGCCTCAGCTGCTCGGAATGGAGGCGCTGAACCAGCGCGAGGTCGACGCGGCGATGCTCGACCTCGACGGCACGCCGAAAAAGACACGACTCGGAGCGAACGCGCTCCTGGCCGTTTCGCTGGCCACGGCGAAGGCCGCGGCCCAATCACTCGGGCTGCCGCTGTACCGATACCTCGGAGGTCCTCAGGCGCATCTGCTGCCGGCGCCGCTGGTCAACGTCATCAACGGCGGCGTGCACGCCGCCAATCCGCTGGAGCTCCAGGAATTCATGCTGGTCCCCGTAGGCGCGGCGTCGTTCGGAGAGGGCCTCAGATGGTCGGCCGAGATCGTTCACGCGCTGGGTTCGTCGCTCAAGGCGAAGGGACTCTCCACCGGCGTCGGAGACGAGGGCGGCTTCGCTCCCGATATCAGCACCGCCCGCGAGGCACTCGAGCTTCTGATCGGCGCCATCGAGCAGGCGGGGCTGGAGCCCGGCACCGAGGTCGCTCTGGCGCTCGACGCCGCGGCCTCGGAGTTCTTCAAGGATGGTGCGTACGCCCTGGAGGGCCGCAAGCGCAGCTCCGCCGACATCGCCGCTTTCTTCACCTCGCTGCTCGACTCGTATCCGATCGTCTCCATCGAGGACCCGCTGGCGGAAGACGACTGGGATGGATGGGTGGCGTTGACCGAAGCTCTCGACGAGCGGGTCCAATTGGTTGGAGACGACCTGTTCGTCACGAACCTCGAACGGCTCGAACGCGGTATCGACGCGGGCACCGCGAACGCCGTCCTGGTGAAGCTCAATCAGATCGGCACGCTCTCGGAGACGCTCGACGTGATCCGGATGGCGAAAGAGGCGTCGTACGGCGTCGTGATTAGCCACCGATCCGGCGAGACCGAAGACACGACCATCGCCGACCTCGCCGTAGCCACGAACGCCGGGCAGATCAAGACGGGCGCACCCACCAGAAGCGAGCGCACCGCCAAGTACAACCAGCTGCTCCGAATCGAGGAGGAGCTCGGGCAGACGGCGCGCTATGCGAGGCGCTATCCGCTCACCAGAACCGTCGGCCGCGGTGATGCGCAGTGAGCTCCGCTGCGACCGGCCTCGTCCGCGGCCGGATTCGCGTCTCGTCCAGAGGAGCGATCCTCGCGGTCATCATCACCGCGCTCCTCGTCTACCTGGTGGTTCCGCTTCGCGCGTACATCGCCCAGAGGAACCAACTCAGCGAGCTCAAGAGCCAGACCACGTTCCTCGAACAGCAAAACCGCATCCTGGAGCGCCAGGTCACGCTGCTTCACGACCCGAAATATCTCGAGCGCCTGGCTCGCGAATGCCTCGGGATGGTCAGGCCCGGCGAGATCGGGTTCGTGGTCGTTCCAAAACACGGGCGGCCCATCCCTCCCACCTGCTGACGCGCCAATGAGCTTCATCGAGAAGTTCACTGGTCGCATCGACGAGTTCCAGCAGCGACGTTCCTGGCTCGCCCTCCCGTTCGCGGTGATGAAGAAGTTCGGCGACGACCGTGCGGGGAACCTCGCCGCGCTCATCGCGTATTACGCGTTCTTTTCCATGTTTCCGCTTCTGCTGGTCTTCACAGCCCTGTTGGGGCTGGTGCTTCGAAGCAACCCCGAATTGCAGGGGAAGATCATCGGCTCCGCGCTCGCGCAGTTCCCGATCATCGGCGACCAGATCAGGCACAACCTCCCCGCGCTCTCCGGAAAGGGAGCCGGCGTGGCGGTGGGGTTTGGAACGATCACGGCGTTGTGGGCAGGACTTGGCGTGATGCAGGCGGCGCAAAACGCGTTGAACGACGTCTCTGACGTTCCGATGAAATCGCGGCCGAACTTCCTCCAGACCAGACTGCGCGCGTTGATCATGCTGGTGGTGCTGGGGTCGTTCGCCCTGGGTTCCACCGTCCTGTCGGGCCTCGGCACCTGGGAGGGATCGCTCGGCGTGGTGATGCGGGTCGTCGGGTTCGCGGGATCTCTGGTGTTGAATTTCATCGCCTTCAGCGTGGCCTATCGGGTCCTCACGGACCGCGATCTTTCGTGGGGCGACGTCTTCCCCGGCGCGGTGTTCGCCGCCGTCGCGTGGGGAGCGATCCAGGCCCTCGGCAGCTTCTACCTGAGCCATCAACTGAAGCAATCGACGCAGGTGTACGGCTTCTTCGGGTTCGTCCTCGGCCTCCTCGCGTGGATCTATCTCGGCGCCCAGATCATGTTGCTCGGCGCCGAGGTCAACGTGGTGAAGGGCAAGCGCCTGTGGCCAAGGAGTCTGATGCCGCCGCCGCTCATCGAGGCCGACAAGCGGGCGCTCGAGCGTCACGCCAAGGTCGAGGAGCGCCGTCCGGAACAGACCGTGGAGGTCACTTTTCAGGCCGAAGAAAAGAGCGGGCAGGCCGCCGACGGCGGCACGGATCGGGGCCAATAGGCCCGAGACGCCAGTTCCCTTGAGGTTGACGGTGTCAGACCCTGGTGCGATATTGCCTGCCCTCAGATGCCCGCTTCTCGAAAGGAGTTCCAATCGCAGAGTTAGAGGTCGGCGCGGTCATTGAAGGGACCGTGCAGCGCATCACCCCGTACGGCGCCTTTTTGCAACTCGAAGACGGCAAGGTCGGCCTGGTCCACATCTCCGAGATAGACCGCAACTATGTCCGTTCGGTCGAAGAGCACCTCCGGCTGAACGACAAGGTCCAGGCGAAGGTGGTCGGGATCAAGGACGACGGCAAGATCGACCTCTCCATCAAGGCTCTGCAGGAACCCGCTCAAAGGATCGACCGGCGGTCCGGTCGCGACCCCGAGTTCGAGCAGAAGCTGAAGCGCTTCATGCGCCAGTCAGAGGAACGGCTGGTCGACTACAAGCGCTCGGTGGAGAACAAGCGGAAGTAGCTCGCACCTAATCCTCCCTCAATCCACGCCGATATTGATGCCATGGTGCGTGAGTGGCTTCGGCATGCCCAGACAACCGTGGGCAAGGCGCTCGAGGACGTCTCCGATCCCGTCGTGGTCGTCTTGGCCGTCGCGATCACGGTGCTGGTCGGGGTGGTCGATGTCCTCACCGGATCCGAGCTGTCGTTCGGGATCTTCTATCTGAGCGCGATCGGTCTGGCGGCGTGGTTCGCCACGCCCGCACTCGGATTCGCTGTCTCGGTCCTTTGCGCGTTGACGTGGTTCGCCGCGGACAGGCTGTCCGGCGCGACCTACTCGAACGCGTCGATCCCCTACTGGAACGGCTTCGTCCGGCTCGGATTCTTCCTGGTCGTGGCCGCCCTGCTTTCCTCGCTCAGAAAGCATCTGCTGACGGAAGAGATGCTGGCCCGGACCGATCCGTTGACCGGTGTAGCGAACCCGCGCGCCTTCCTGGAGGCGCTCGACAACGAGCTCTATCGAACCGGTCGCTACCGTCGGCCGCTCAGCCTTGCGTATATCGACCTCGACGGCTTCAAGGCAGTCAATGAGCGCCTGGGGCATTCCGGCGGCGACGAGGAGCTCCGGTTCATCGCGCAGAACATTCGGCGGAACCTGCGAGCGTCCGATCTGGTCGGACGGCTCGGGGGAGACGAGTTTGCGGTGCTCTTGCCGGAAACGGGGGCCGAAGGCGCCCAGGCCGTTTCGGTAGCGTTGCGCGAGCGGCTCCAACGGGCCATGGAGGACGCGCCGATGCCCGTGACGCTCAGCGTCGGAATCGCAACGTTCGAATCCCCACCGGCCTCTTCGGATGAGGCGATTCGTCTGGTGGACCGGCTGATGTACGAGGTCAAAGACCGGGGCAAGGATCAGGTGCTCCATCGCGTGATCGACACCGCGCCGTTGAAGGCGCCGCTCACCGCATAATCTCTGGTCTTTCCAATCGATCGACTCCACCCGGAGCCTGAGACATCGCCAGTCTGTCTGATCGCAAGATCGTGGCCGAACAGCTGGGGCGGGAACGGCTGGTTCCGTTCACCGTCGTCGTTCGGTGCGCCGCCGGTCATCCGCTCGTCATTCGGAACCGTCCGCTCGATCTGGATGGCCAGCCGTTTCCGACGCTCTACTGGCTGACGTGCCGGGAGGCGACCGCGGCGGTTTCCCGGCTGGAGGCGGAAGGCTGGATCAAGAGCCTCTCCGAGCAAACGGAGGTGGATCCCGACCTCCGTGCAGCCCTCGAGCGCTCGCATGCCGCGTACGCCGCCGAGCGAGGAGCGTTCCATCGTGGAGCGGACCGGTGGGGGGGTGTGGCCGGAAGCAGGAGTGGCGCCAACTGTCTGCACGCGCATTTCGCCTACCACCTCGCGGGCGGCGACGACCCCATCGGTTCGTGGGTTGCCGCACGGGTGGATGTGCGGGCGCTGCACTTCGAGAAACCCGCCCGCCGGCTCGCCGCGATCGACCTGGGGACCAACTCGATTCGACTGCTCGTCGCTCGGTTCCCGGACGACACGAAGGAACCTCAGGACCTGGCGCGCGACATGGTGATCACCCGGCTGGGGCAGGGCGTGGACGCGTCGAGGCGGATGGCGCCGGAGGCGTTGGCGCGAACCATGGCTGTTCTCCGCCGATACTGCGCCAGGGCTCGGGCCGTGGGCGCCGAGCGAATTCACCTCGCGGCGACGAGCGCAGTCCGCGATGCGTCGAACCGAGACGACCTGTCGGACGCGGTTCTCAGTGCCACAGGCGAACCGATGGAGGTGCTCTCCGGAGACGATGAGGCAGCCCTGACGTTTCTGGGGGCGACGCGCGGCCTCGACGCGCTCGGGCCATTTCTGGTTCTGGACATCGGCGGGGGGAGCACCGAGTTCGTCGTGGGCGACGGTGCGGGACGAAGCGGAGTGTCGATGGATATCGGAAGCGTCAGGCTGACCGAGCGGCTGATTACCACCGATCCGCCGGGCGCGGATGAGCTTCACGCCCTGCACGTGGCGGTAGACGAGGCGTTGGCCGAAGTGGAGCAGCGCCTTCCGGTTCGGACCGCCAAAACGTTGGTCGCCGTCGCCGGTACCTCCACCACCGTCCAGGCGATCGCGTTGGGGCTTCCCGAATACGATCCCGAGCGCCTCCACCGATCCGTACTGAGCCGGGACGCAGCCGAACGGGTGTTTCGCCTCCTCGCGGATATGACGACCGCCGAGCGCCGTGACCTTCCGGTGATGGCGCCGGGGAGAGAGGACGTCATTCCGGCCGGCGCGTCGATTCTGGTGGCCGTGATGCGGCGCTGGGGATTCTCCGAGGCGTTGGTCTCCGAGACCGACATCCTGGACGGACTGGCCGATCGAATGGCTCAGGGGCGGTAGGCTCGCCCGCGCCATGCCCTCCTCGCGCAAGACACGGGAACGTCAACTCGCCAAGCTGGCCGCCCGCCGGGCTGCCGAGCGGAAGCGCCGCCGTCGCCAGCGAATTCTGGCCGTCGGCCTCGGCGTCCTCTTGGTCGTCGGTCTCGTTGCTGGATTAAGTGTGGTCTTCGTCGGCAAGGGTAAGCCGAGGACCGTGCGCGCCACTCCGCCGTCCAACGCCAGTCCATCGTCGAGCGCCAGCACGACGCCAAGCGCCAGCGCCAGCCTGGGCTCGAATTGTGGTTACGTCGCCAAGCAGGAACCAGGGGCGAAGAAGGCCGTCAAGCCGCCGACCTTCAGGATCGACGTCCGCAAGAGGTACGAGGCGGATGTGGCCACCTCGATGGGATCGTTCACCATCGAGCTCCTTCCGCAAGACGCGCCGTGCACCGTGAATAGCTTCGTCTATCTCGCCCGACAGAAGTTCTTCGACGGCCTGACCTTCCACCGGATCGTCAAGGACTTCGTGATCCAGGGCGGGGACCCCGAGGGGACCGGCCGCGGCGGCCCCGGATACTCCTTCAACGACGAGCTCGCGAACGATCTGAAGTACGAGATCGGGACCGTGGCGATGGCGAACTCCGGGCCGAACACGAACGGCAGCCAGTGGTTCGTCGTGACCGGGTCGCAGGGGACGACGCTTCCCAAGAACTACTCGATCTTCGGCCGGGTGGTAAAGGGTCTCGACGTGGTCAAGAAGATCAACGACGTACCGACCAATGGCGGAAACGGACCGGATGCCCAGGCGCCGAAGCACAAGGTCGTCATCGAGAGGGTCACGATCAAGGGTGGATGAGCGAGCATGCCCGGAGGTGGATAGGGGAACCCTCTAGGGGCGCCGCCCACCGACCCAGGAGAGTCCGTGACCGACAAAGATCAGCCTCCCCAAGAAGAGCAGTCCGGATCGAACGTTTCCTTCGACAAGGAAACGGTGCCTCCGGAGCAGTTCCTGGGGGTCCTCGACGAGGCGGTCGCGGCAATCGAGCGGAACGACGTTCCCTACGTGTTCATCGGGAGCATTCCCACCGTTGTCCACGGGAAGCCGCGCTGGGCTGAGGGCGAGGAAGACATCGATTTCTTCGTGAAGCGTGAAGACGCCCGACGGGCGTTGGAGGGCCTGGCCGCTTCGGGGTTCGCGACGCAGGAGACCTATCCGCAGTGGCTGTACAAGGGGAAGAAGGACGGCGTCGTCGTGGACTGCATTTTCAGGTCGAGCGGAGACGTGTACCTGGACGACGAGATGCTCGAACGCGCCGTCACCGCCGATTTCAAGGGCCGAAAGGTGAGACTGGCGCCGCCGGAGGACATGGCCCTCATGAAGGCGCTGGCCCACAGTCGCGACACGCCGACGTACTGGCACGACGCCGTGGGGATTCTTTCGCAGAGCGACATCGATTGGGATTACCTGGTTCGCCGCGCACTCAAGCATGGGGCGCGTCGAATGTTGAGCCTCTTGGTCTATGCCGAGTCGAACGACCTCGTTGTGCCGGACGGGGTCATCGAAAAACTCGTCGCGGAGATTTACGGAAAGTAGCTCGGCGCTATCCTGAGAGCGCCGCCCGGGTGGCGCAATAGGCGAGACGCGGGGCACTTAAAATGCTCTGGCCGCAAGGCCGTGTGGGTTCGAGTCCCACCCCGGGCACCCATCACTCCCAGTCATTTAGCCCTTTGAAGTAGATGGGATCTCTTCGCGGCCGGTAGGCTGGGCACTCATGTTCAATCCTCGAAAGGTCGGATTCGCGGCCGCCATTGTCCTCATTGCCTTCGTCGTGCTGGCGTTGGGCTATCAACAACACCGAGTGGATCGGCGGCCCGCCCCCGTGGCGAGGGCGTTGAACACAGCCCCCGTAACGACCACCTCGCCCTCACCCATCGCATCGACCTCTCCAATTCCGCTGAAGCGAGATCGTGGTCAACAGAACGTCTATCGCTACATCAAGCCGGGTCACATGAGCCCTGTCGTCAAGAAAGACCCGCCATTGGTGTATGTGCCCAACGGGCACCTCGGCACGGTCGAGGTCATCGATCCGAAGTCGTTCAAGGTCATCCGGCAGTTCTCGGTGGGCAGTTCCCCACAGCACGTCACGCCTTCGTGGGACCTTCGATGGCTCTACGTCGACGTCGCGCATTCGAACGCGCTCGCCGTCATCGATCCTCGAACGGGCAAGGTCGTGAGGACGATCCACGACGTCGACTACCCGTACAACCTGTACTTCACGGTCGGCGGCCACAAGGCAATCGTGGTGTCCGAGGCGCTGGACGGGCTGGAATTTCGCAATCCGCGTACCTGGAAGCTCATCAAGGACCTGCCGCTCCCGTGCAACGGGCCCGACCACATGGACTTTTCGGCGGATGGCAAGTACGCGCTCATCGGATGTGAGTTCGACGGCCGGGTCGTCCGGTTCGACCCCGCGCGAATGAAGGTGACCGGAGTGGGCCACGTCGGCGGCCTCCCCGTCGATGTGAAGCTGTCTCCCGACGGTTCGGTCTTTTACGTTGCGAACCAGGGGTTCGGCGGCGTGTCCATCGTCGATCCCAAACGGATGAAGGTCCTGAAGTTCCTGAAAACCGGTCAAGGCGCACACGGCATGGCGGTCAGCCGCAACACCCGGTTTTTGTACGTGAGCAACCGCCTCGCCGGTTCGATCTCGGTCATCGACTTCGCTCGTCGAAAGGTCGTCCACACGTGGCAGGTCGGCGGGAGCCCCGACATGCTCCAGGTCTCCGCCGACGGCGGGGAGCTGTGGTTCTCCAACCGGTTCGGGACGACCATCACCGTCATGGACACCTCGAGCGGCCACGTCATCAAGCGAATCGAGGTGGGCGCGGACCCCCACGGCCTCGCGCTTTTTCCGCAACCCGGTCGGTTCAGCCTGGGCCACAACGGCGTCTACCGGTAGAGGCCCAAGGCTTTCGGCCGAGCGGCTGCGGCGCCATCGCGTACGGCGGGATATTGTTCTTGAGCCCGCTTTCGACGAAAGGAGCGCAATGGAACCGACCACGGAAACTCGAATCAGCGACGAGGACATCAAGACCGTCTGGCCACAGGGAGGTTCGTCCGCGACAACGATGGCCAGGCTTCAGGACACCGACGGCACCGACACGAGCGACTCCGATGGGACCGACTCGGGCGACTCGACCGATGCGGTTGACACCGGTGACGCCGGCGACTCGACCGACGGGACGGACACCGGAGGCGGGGACACGGACACGACCGACGCCGCGTAGCGCTCGCTGCCGATCTCCGTCAGCATGAACGAACCGAGCCGCGCAGCCCTCGAACGCTGCGTCGGTGATCCCCGCCGCTTTCTCGATGAGAGCTGGGGGCGGCGTCCGCTCCATCACCGGAGCGCCGGGGGTTTCGACGACCTGCTCACGTTCGATCAGGTCGACCACATACTCTCGGCGATGGGGCTGCGGACGCCGGCGTTTCGCCTGGTGAAAGACGGCGAGACGATCCCGACGAGCCGGTATACCAAGTCGGGACGGATAGGCTCGACGCCGGTGACCGGGATCGCCGATCCCGCTCGGATCTTTCAAGAGTTCAACGACGGCGCCACCGTGGTGCT
>DASVPT010000268.1:0-6498 GCA_036389535.1 Actinomycetota bacterium | reverse complement strand
GGAGATGCGCTACTTCACGGGGCCGGAGCTGCCAAACATCATCGAGCCGCGTCCGCCGGTGGTGCAGCGCTGGTACGTCAAGGCGACCCTTCAGACCGACTCCAGCTTCCGGGGCCGATGGATCGTGGAGAAGCGAAGCGCCGACGTCGAAGGGATCTCCGCCGTCGCCCCGTTCAGCACTCACGGCTTCAAGTCGCCGGACTGGCGCGCATTCGAAGGCGAAGGGACGGCGCGCACGTACTCCGGTCTGCCGGGCAAGTGGGCCGGGATCAACTACGACTTCGTGACCGGGGAGGGCGACTCGGGCTACCCGGGATTGCCGACCGAGAACACCAGCTGCCTCAAGGGGACGTAATCGGGCCACCCTCCGGCGACGGGAGCGGCACCCCACCGCGCTTTGTCGCGAAGAACTCCCTCAAGAGCTCCGTGGACTCTCGGGCTCGAACTCCCGACGCCACCTCGAGGCGGTGGTTGAGCCGGCCGTCACGCACGATGTCCCCAAGAGATCCGGCAAAGCCACCCTTGGAATCACGCGCTCCGTAGACCAGGCGGGCCATCCGCGCGAGCACAAGCGCTCCCGCACACATCGCACACGGCTCCAACGTCACGTAGAGCGAACACCCGGTGAGGCGCCATGTCCCGAGGCGCTCAGACGCGGCTCGAACGGCGATGAGCTCAGCGTGCGCGGTTGGATCTTTGTTCTGCTCTCGCTGATTGCCCGCGGCGGCAAGCACCTCGTCCTCACGGACGACGACCGCCCCGACCGGGACGTCTCCCCACTCGAGACAATGACGGGCCTCCTCCAGCGCGAGGTCCATCCACATCTCGTCGAGCGACCGGTGCCGAGTAGCCATGGAGGAACCATTGTCGCGGACGAGCGAGTAGATCACGGGATGCAGCGGGCTGAACTGCTAGAGCAGCGCTCGTTGGGTCTGCTGCTCCCGCCGTCTCGCGAAACGCATGGCGAGGCTGAGCGAGAAGCCGATGAGGATCAGCAGCGTGCCGATCATCGCCAAACCAGCCTTCGGCCACAGCATCGTGGCGTACCCAAGCCCGATCACGAACGCAACGGCGGCGACCGCCCACATCAAGATGACCGCGGCGCTGGACAGAAGGTCGGCGTCCCGGAGCGACACCAGCGAGCTGATCGACCTGGCGAGGGCGCGACTGGCGCGGTACCGAGTCGAGCGCGAATACCGAACCGACTTCTGAGCGCTCTTTCCATACGAAGCGACGAGCTCGTCGGGAACGTGGTCGGGAAGGGGGCCGAATCCCGCGAATGGATCACCGCTGCTGGCCACGACGCATCTCCTTCTCTTCGAGTGATATCGCGGGCGCTCGGCGGGCCAAAACGTCGGCCACGCAGGGGACGCCAAGGTAGCACGAAGGGATGAGCCGTCGGAAGCGCCGAGGGCTAGGCCTTTAGTCTTATTTCGAGGGAACGCTAGAGGGCGAGTGTGGCGGGTACGAAGGAAACATGACGCGCGGAAGCGGCGGACCGGAGCCGGAGGAGAACCGCGCGGGCGGAATCGGTTCGGCTGAAGACCTCATCGACGCGAACGCACCCCTGGGCGAGATCGCCGAGGCATCGAAGGAATGCAAGGCATGCCGACTGTTCGCCCGCGCCACCCAAACCGTCTTCGGCGAGGGAACCGAGGACGCGCAGGTCGTGATGGTCGGCGAGCAGCCCGGTGATCACGAAGACGTGGAAGGCCGACCGTTCGTCGGGCCTGCAGGCCAGCTGCTCGACAGAGCGCTGGAGGAAGCCGGGATCGATCGGACCAAGGTCTACATCACCAACGTGGTGAAGCACTTCAAGTGGGAGCCGAAGGGAAAAAGGCGGATTCACAAGAAGCCGGCGGCCGACGAGATCGCGGCGTGCCGACCATGGCTCAACGCAGAGCTGGAACGGTTGAAACCCAAAGTGGTCGTGTGTCTCGGCGCCACGGCCGCCCAGGCCCTGATCGGCCGGACCTTCCGAGTCACCCAACAGCGCGGCCAATTTCTCGAGACGACGTTCGCCCCGGTTGTCACGGCAACCGTCCACCCATCGTCGATCCTCCGGGCGCCGGACGAGGAAACCCGCGACATGGAGATGAAGCTCTTCATCCAGGACTTGGCGAAGGTCGCTCGCAGGCTCAGCAAGCAAACCTCGGCCGAGTAAGCGGACTGGCGGTCAGCTGGCCGCCGCTCGCTCCTTCTGTTCGAGGCGGCTCTTCAACACCACCAGGAGAATCGCTTCCTCGCGTCGCAGCCCTTCGATCCATTCCTTCACCGATTCCTCGGCATCACCCCACATCCCGACCAGCGAGCCGTCCATGTATGCCTGGATCACCTCGGGATGCACGTACGAGCTTCTGCACACCGCCGGCGTGTTGTTGAGCTGCGCCGCGACATCCTTGATCGCGTCCACCACGTTCGACTTCGCCTCCGTTTGCGTTTCGAACTCACCGCGCCGGACCAGCGCCTCGGCCGCGAGGACCGTTCCTCCCCAAGTACGAAAGTCCTTCGCGCTGAACTCCTCTCCGCTGATCTCCCGGAGGTAGTCGTTGACGTCACCTGACTCGACGACGTGCTGCTCACCGGCTTCGTCCACGTACTGGAAGAGCTCCTCACCCGGCAGGTCCTGACATCGCTTCACGGTGCGTGCGAGCCGGCGATCCTGGACTGCCACCTGGTGAACCTTCCCGCCCTTGCCGCGAAACCTCAGTCGAAGCTTCGCTCCGGTGATGTCGGCGTGGCGGTCTTGCAGGGTCGTGAGGCCGAACGAGTCATTCATTCGCGCGTATTCCTGATTGCCAATTCGAACCAACGTGGTGTCGAGGATCCGGATCACGGTTGCCAGGACCTTCGCCCGGGGGAGGCCGTGGCGGCCGAGGTCCTTCTCCACTCGGTCCCGGATGGCCGGCAACGCTTCGCCGAACGCCGCGATCTTGTGGTACTTCGTCTCGTCCCTGACCAGCCGCCACTGCGAGTGATACCGGTATTGCTTTCGGCCTCTGGCGTCTCTGCCCGTGGCCTGGATGTGGCCGCGCGGATTCGGGGAGATCCAGACGCTCGTCCATGCCGGCGGAATGGCCAGCGACTTGATTCGGGTGAGCTCCTTGCGGTTACTGATGCGCGCCCCGCCCGGACCGATGTAGGTGAACCCCTTGCCGACGCGGCGTCGAACGATGCCCGGACTCGCGTCGCTGACGTAGCGAAGTCCCGCGGCCCGAGCGGCTTCCGTCGGGTCCAGGACATCGGCAGCGACAGCGGTGCGCTTGCCCGCAACGACCTTGAGAAGTCGCTGAGCTTGCGAGCGCGTCTTGCGCCGCTTTTTCGGGATCGCGGCTGCTTGAGCCAAATCGTCCTCCCTATAGGCCCGCGGGCGTCAGATGTATTCCCACTCTTGAACTGGGCCAGACGGACGCACGGTTCCGACTGAGGCACAATCAGCCGACATGCTCGAAGCGGCTTTTTGGGGACTGGTCGGCGGGTTCGCGCTCATTGTGGGCGCGGTGCTCGGCCTGGGGCTTCCGGCTTCGCAGCGAACGATCGGTCTCATCATGGGATTCGGGGCGGGCGTGCTGATCAGCGCGCTGGCCTTCGACCTCACGCAGGAAGCATTCGAACGCGGCGGCACCGATGCCGTGACGATCGGCCTCGCCGGCGGCGCGCTGACCTTCTTCTTCGGTGACTGGATCCTCGACCACCGCGGCGGCAACCATCGCAAGCGGTCCGGCGGGCAGCAGGCCGACGGCTCGTCGATGGTGATCGTCCTCGGAGCGCTGTTGGATTGGCATTCCCGAATCCGTCGCCATCGGGGTCACGTTGCTCGAGGGGACCGGTGTCGGCGTTGCCTTCGTCGCCGCGGTGTTTCTGTCGAACGTCCCCGAATCGCTGTCCGCCGCCACCGGCCTTCGCAAGGCCGGTCACTCCACCAGGTTCATCCTCGGTCTGTGGGCGGTCGTGATGCTGGTCTCCGGCCTTGCGGCGCTTCTGGGGTTCGTGCTTCTTGACGGCGTCTCGAACAACATCATCGGGTTCATTCAGGGATTCGCCGGCGGCGCGATCTTGACGATGCTCGCCGACACCATGATGCCCGAGGCCTTCGAGGAGTCCGGCTCCCTCGTCGGCCTGGTTACGGTCCTCGGCTTCGCCCTCGCCTTCCTGCTCTCGCGTCTCGAGAACTAGCTACGTCCGCGCGGGGGCGCGAAGCGCGAGGACGGCATTGTGCCCACCGAACCCGAACGAGTTCGAAAGGGCCAGCCGAATCTCTTTCTTCCGAGCCTCATTCGGCGTGTAGTCGAGGTCGCAGTCGGCATCGGGAGTCTCGAGATTGATCGTGGGCGGAGCGGTGTGGTTCTGAATCGACAACGCCGCCACGGCTGCCTCAGCCGCTCCCGCCGCGCCGAGCAAGTGCCCGGTCATCGACTTCGTTGAGCTGATCGCGACCTGGTACGCATGGTCGCCGAGTGCCTTCTTCAGTGCCTTGGTCTCCGCGGCGTCGTTGAGCGGCGTGGAGGTCCCGTGCGCGTTCACATAGTCGACGGCCTCGGCGGGTTCGCCGGCATCCGCCAGCGCGGCTTGGATGGCGGAAACCGCCGCCGCCCCGTCGGGTTCGGGCTGGGTGATGTGAAAGGCGTCGGCCGAGGCGCCATATCCGGCGATCTCGGCGTAGATTCGTGCCCCTCGCGCCTCTGCCCTTTCAGCGTCCTCGAGCACCAGGACACACGAACCTTCCGACAGAACGAATCCATCGCGGTTCGCATCGAACGGACGTGAAGCTCGCTCGGCGTCGGGGTTTTTGGAAAGCGCGCCCATTTGGGCGAACGCCGCCATGGCGATTGGAACGATGGCGGCCTCGGTTCCTCCGGCCAGGCAGACGTCGGCCAGCCCTTCTCGCACGTAGCGGTAACCCTCGCCGACCGCATGGGCTCCGCTCGCGCACGCCGTCACCAGACAGACGTTCGGGCCGCTCAGCCCGAGATCCATGGCGACATGCGCCGCGGCGGCGTTCGGCATCATCGCGGGTACGGTGAAGGGCGAGACGCGGCCAGGACCACGCGTCACCAGTGTTGTGACCTGATCGCTGAAGGTGGCGATTCCACCAATCCCTGTACCCATGGTCACCGCGGCTCGCGACGGTTCCACCTGCGGTGAGCCCGCGTCTTCCCATGCCAGGCGACCGGCCGCTGCGGCCAGGTGAACGACCCGGTCGGTCCGGCGCACCTCCCGCCGCTCCATCCACGCAGCGGGATCGAAATCCCGGAGCTCACCCGCGATTCGGACCGGATACTCCGACGCGTCGAACTGCGTCACGGGCCCGATGCCAGACTTGCCGGCGACGAGGCTCGCCCAGAAGGGCTCGACGCCGATCCCGACCGGGGTGACGGGACCGATCCCCGTGACGACGACCCGGCGCGGATTCACGCCGCGCCCAGCTTCGCCGCGACCAGGTCCACGGCCTGGCCGACCGTGTGAACGTCCTCCATCTCCTCTTCTGGGATCTGGACGCCCAACGCGTCTTCGAGCGCGAGGGTCGCCTCGACCAGGTCCAACGAATCCACGTCGAGATCCTCACGGAATCGCGCCGCCGGCGTGACCTGCTCCCGATCCACCTGCAGCTGTTCGGAAAACAGCGTGCGAACTTTCTCCTCTACCTCGTTCTTCGTCATTTCCTCCTCCTTCCGCCGGCACGTCGCCGGCTCATGCGGTCAGTCCTCCATCCACGGTGAAAATGGAACCGTTCACGTACGAAGCGGCTTCGCTCGCCAGGAAGGCCACGGCCGACGCGACCTCGACCGGGCTGCCTAACCGCCCCGCAGGCGTCGACGACACGAGGGCCGCACGCTGCTCATCCGTCATCGCCTCAGCGATGTCCGTCTCGATCAGACCCGGACACACGGCGTTGACGGTGATCCCCTTTCGACCCACCTCGCGGGCGAGCGAACGGGTCAATCCGACAAGACCCGCCTTCGAAGCCGCGTACGCCGTCTGGCCGGCGTTCCCTCGGAGCGCGACGGCCGACGAGACGTTGATGATTCGGCCCCACCGGCCCCGCAGCATGGCGGGGAGCGCCGCGCGCGCACATAGGAAGGCACCGCCGAGGTTCACATCGAGCGTGCGCTCGAACTCGTGTGGCGGATAGGTCATGGCGAGCCCGTCCCTGCTGACCCCCGCGTTGTTGACGAGCACCACGGGGGGCGCGGTCCAGTCGGCAACCTGGCGAAAGAGCTCCTCCACGTCGGAACCTTCGGCCACGTCGGCGCGGAATGCTGCTGCGCGCCCACCATTGGTCTCGATGGATTCCACGGTTTCCTTCGCCGCGGCGTCGTCGGTCCGGTAGGAGCAGGCAACATCGAAGCCGCCCTCTCCGAGCGCGCGCGCAATGGCCCGGCCGATCCCGCGAGAGGCCCCGGTGACGAGGGCAACCCTGGTCATACCGCTGCCTCCGCGACGGGACGCTCAGCCGTCCACCGAATCAGATTGGCTCCCCACGCCAGCCCCGCGCCG
>DASVPT010000267.1:0-7354 GCA_036389535.1 Actinomycetota bacterium | reverse complement strand
CGTCTACGTCGGAGTGCCGGCCGGGCTCGGACGAGGAGGGGTTGAGGAGATCGTGGAGTTCGACCTCAACGATGAAGAGTCGGCCGCGCTGCGACAGGCCGCCGAGGGGATCCGCGCGAAGTGCGCCGACCTCGGGCAATTCCTGCAGCGGTGAGCGGCTCGCAGAACGACGGAGTGATCGACCTGGACGCGGTCGCTGCCGGGATCGATGAGCCGTGGCGTCCGGTCGATGTCGTGGTGGCAAATGACGTGGCCGTGCGGATGGCGAAGCTGGACGGTGAGTTCCCGTGGCATCGGCACGCAGAAGACGAGATTTTCGTGTGCTGGTCGGGAAGCTTCCGAATCGAGGCCGCCGGGGGCGAGGTGGTGGTCCTGCGGCCAGGCCAGATGTTCATCGTCCCGAGCGGCGTCGAACACCGGCCCGTCGCTGACGAGCCGGCCGTAACCCTCCTGATCGAGAATCCGGCGACGAAGCAATACGGCGATTCTGGGTAACAATGCAGGGCATCGTGGAGGAGGAGACGCATGGCGAAACGGCGTCGTTTGAGCGAGTACGTCAAGCAGTGCTTCACCAACTGGGAGGAGTCCGATGATCCTCTCGCCACCAAGCTTCGGCTAACGGCCCGGAACCGACTGATCGCATTCGGAACGATGCGGGGCTGTTGCGGGCACCACGGCGAGCCAGGGTGTTGACAGCAGAAACCTGACGCCTCCGGTCGGGGGCACGGACACAAGCACTAGAACAACCAGCGGATCAAACGGCGTGGACCGACGCCTCGGTCGCCGCCGCGATCGCCTCAGCAACCTCCATCGTCGACGCCGATCCGCCGAGATCGCGGGTTCGCACCTCGCCTTCGGCCAACACGTGCTCGACCGCCTTTCGTACCGCTCGCGCCGCCGCCGGCTCGCCGAGGTGAGCCAGCATCATCGCCGAGGACAGAATCATCGCCATCGGGTTGGCCACTCCCTTGCCGGCAATGTCCGGCGCGCTTCCGTGCACCGCTTCGAAGATCGCGTATTCGGAACCGACATTCGATCCGGGCGCAAGCCCCAGTCCACCCACCAGCCCGGCGCACAGGTCGCTGATGATGTCGCCGTAGAGATTCGGCAGGAGAAGGACCTCGAAGCTTTCGGGGTCCGTGACGAGCCGCAACGCCAGCTGGTCCACCTGCATCTCTTCGAAGCGGACGTCGGGATTCTTCTCCGCCTCTTCCGACGCCGTCTGAAGAAACACCCCATCGGAGTGCTTCATGATGTTCGCCTTGTGGCCCAGGGTCACCAGCTCCCGGCCGTTTCGCCGGGCGAAGTCGAAGGCGAACCGCACGATCCTCCTCGTTCCGAAAACGCTGATCGGCTTGACCGTCACTCCCGCGTCGCGGGCGATCTCGAAACCCGTGAGCTTCCGGACCTCATCTCGCAGCCAGGACAGCTGGTTGCTCGCGGCCACGAACTCGATTCCGGCGTAGAGATCCTCGGTGTTCTCGCGGATCACCACGACATCCACTCCCCGGTAACGAGAGGGAATCCCCGGCAGGTTGTGCGAAGGTCGAACCGCCGCAAAGAGATCGAGCTCCTGCCGCAAGGTCACGTTGACGCTGCGAAACCCCGTTCCCACCGGAGTGGTGATCGGGCCCTTGAGCGCCGTGCGAGTGCGCCGCACCGAATCCAGAACCCGATCCGGCAGTGGCGTGCCCTCCCGCTCCGCCACGGCGGCCCCGGCCTGCTCAACGGCCCACTCGACACCCACGCCCGACGCCTCCACGACCATGCGCGCGGCCTCAGCCACCTCCGGCCCGATGCCGTCGCCCGGGATCAACGTCACGAGATGCGCCATGGGCGGCAGATTAGCCCGTCGGGCGCCCCTGCCCGGCGCCGGATGGGGTTGCCTATCGCGTATACCGTCCGACATGATCTGGGGAAGGAGTCTTCAAGGAACGCCTGAATCGCGGGCCCAAAGGGGGAACCGTAGTGGCCACGACGACGCACGAAGTTCTGGCCGAGCGAGCCGCCATCGACGCCGAGGTCGAGGGCAAGACGATCTGCGACCTCTTGCTTCGAAACGCCGACGACTACCCGGCGCGTCCTGCTATCTCCTGGCAGGAGGGCACGACGTGGCACACGCTCAATTGGCGTGAATACCGCGACCGCGTGGCAGCGCTCGCTCTCGCGCTCAGACGGCTCGGCGTCGCACGCGGCACGTTCGTCGCGATCATGGCCCGGAACCGGGTCGAGCACGTGATCGCCGATCTCGCGATCGTCCACGCCGGCGGCACGCCGGTTTCGCTCTACAACACGCTCGCGCCCGAGCAGATCTCCTATATCGCGAACCACTGCCAGGCCAGGATGGCGATCCTCGAGGGCAGGGAGTTCATGGAACGGTGGGAGAAGGTCAAGGCGGAGCTTCCATCCCTCGAACACGTCATCCTCATGGACGACCACGAAGACTTCGCCGGGTACGACTGGGTCCGGTCATGGGACTCCGTCGTCACCGATGGGACGGAGGCGCTCGGCACACCGGAGGGTCGCGCCGAGTTCGAACAGATGTGGCGGGAGGTCAACCCGGAAGACCTCGCCACGCTGGTGTACACCTCGGGAACGACGGGCCCTCCGAAGGCCGTGATGATCACGCACCGAAACGTGGTGTGGACCGTGTCATCCCTGAATCGAGACCTGAAATATCCGATCGGCCTCAAGGCGGTCTCGTACCTCCCTCTCGCGCATGTCGCCGAGCGAATGGCCACGCACTACCTCGGCATGTACAAGCTCGCCCACAGCTTCTACTGCCCGGACGTGCTTCGGGTGTTCGAGGTCGTACCGGAAGTGCGACCTCAAGCCTTTCTCGGCGTGCCGCGCGTGTGGGAGAAGCTCCAGGCGGGTGTCATGGCCGCCATCGGGGCAGAGCCGAATGCCCGCAAGCGAAAGATCGCCATGGCCGCCATCGACGCGGGACGCCAGGCGGCACGGTTGGAGGCCGAAGGTAAGCCGGTTCCACTGGCGCTCCGGGCCAAGCGAGCACTCTTCGAACGGCTGGTGTTTTCGAAGATCCGGGAGAAGATCGGGCTCGACCGATGCATTCTGTCCGTAACGTCAGCCGCTCCCATCTCGAAGGATACGCTCGAGTTCTTCGCCGGCATCGGCCTTCCGCTCCTCGAGGTGTACGGCATGACGGAGAACTCCGGTCCGGCGACGGCGAATCCTCCCGAACGAATCAAGATGGCGACGGTCGGTCTTCCGTTGCCCGGCGTCGAGGTCAAGCTCGCCGACGACGGCGAGATCCTCGTTCGCGGAGGAAACATCTCGCCGGGGTACTACAAGGATCCCGAGAAAACTAGCGAGACGTTCGACGCCGATGGCTGGCTCCACACCGGCGACATCGGAACCATCGACGAGGACGGCTACTTCAAGGTGATCGACCGAAAGAAGGAGCTCATCATCACCGCCGGTGGCAAGAACATCTCGCCCTCGAACCTCGAGGCGTTGCTCAAGAGCCACCCGCTCGTCGGCCAGGCGTGTGTGATCGGGGACGGGAAGAAATACGTGTCGGCCCTCATCGTGCTCGACGGAGAGGCCGCACCGATCTGGGCGAGGGAGAACGGCATCGACTTCACCGGCGTGCCGGAGCTGGCGGCCGATCCACGGATCACCGCGGAGATTCAGCGCGCCATCGACGACGCCAACCAGCACGTGTCGCAGGTTGAGCGGATCAAACGGTTCACCATCCTGCCCACCGAGTGGACCGTGGATAGCGAGGAGCTCACGCCGACGCTCAAGCTGAAGCGGCGCGTCATTCACCAGAAGTACGCCGAGGAAATCGAGTCGCTCTACGCCTGAGCCGGACCGGCGCTCTCGGCTCTGATGCCGGCGTCCGCGCGCCGTGCCAGCGCCTTGAGCAGCGACACCGCGTACGTCAGGGCGACCGCCAGGGCGACGAGACCGCTGCTGAGCGGCCCTCCGATCCCCGACGTCTCGCCGAAGATGAGCTCGAGGGCGGTTCCCGCGAGCAGCCCCGCAGCCATGATGCCGAAAATGCTCATGCCCACCGTGGCTTCGAATCCTTCGGGCAATGGGTCTCGGGCGCGCATCCATTTCCACCATCGCCGGAGCAACCCGTAGATGGCTAGCGCGGCCACGCCCAGCAAGCCTGCCGAAAGCCGGTAGCCAACCGCCTCGTGGAAGTGGTGAAGCGTGGCCGCTTCCTCGCATGAGCTGGCCTGGGGCTCGTACTCGAAGTAGTCGGCACATCGCTCGGCCGTGTACTGCACGCCGTAAGAGTCGCCGGCAACGAGTTCTTCGTCGAAGACGGTTCCCACGCCCCAACCCAGCAGACCGCTCACACCGATGGCGATGAGCCCGGTGATGCCGAGGCGAAACGCGGCTCCAAACAATGCTCCTCGGACCGAGGCCGAGGGCCACCACCACCTCGCTGGCCGGCGTGAGATTGTGGCTTCGTTCACCGCATCAACGTACGTCCGTGCCGGGGACGCAATCAACGAAAAGCGCGTTGGGTTTCTGTGGCGTTTGGAAGCTTGAAGGAAGCGCGCCAGGAATCAGCCGCGGTCGAACATGATGGCCCGCTTGACCTCCTGAATGGCCTTCGTCACCTTGATGCCCCGCGGACAGGCCTCCGTGCAGTTGAAGGTGGTTCGGCACCGGAACACGCCGCTCTTCTCGGCGAGGATGTCCAACCGGTCTCGGGTCCCCTGATCTCGGGAGTCGAAGATGAACCGGTGGGCGTTCACGATCGCCGCGGGTCCGATGTACCCCTCATCGCCCCAGTAGATCGGGCACGATGTGGTGCACGCGGCGCAGAGGATGCACTTCGTGGTGTCGTCGAAGCGCTCTCGGTCCTCCGGTGACTGAAGCCGCTCGCGATCGGGAGGGTCGTCGTTGTTGATGAGGAAAGGGAGGACCTTCTTGTAGCCCTCGAAGAAGGGGTCCATGTCGACGATGAGATCCTTCAGGACCTTCAGGCCCCTGAGCGGTTCGACCGACACACGCGGCATCACGTCTTTGACCAGCACCTTGCAGGCCAGCTGGTTGCGTCCATTGATCACCATGGCGTCGGATCCACAAATTCCGTGAGCGCACGACCGCCGGAGCGCCAGCGTCCCATCTCGGTACCACTTCACATAGTGCAGGGCGTCGAGCAGCCGGTCGGTCTTCTCGGCGTCCACGGTGAACTCGTCCCACCAGGCGTCCGCCTGGACCTCGGGATTGAACCGGCGAATTCGAAGGGTCAGCGAGACCTTCGAGCCCACGCCCCCCTGGTCGCTGCGTTCGTCGGCGCCGGGTTCGCGGACCGCCGTTTCCTCACCCTGTCGCTCGCCCGCACGGCCTGGCTCCATCACGTCTGCCATCAGTACTTCCTCTCCATCGGGATGTAGGGGCCCATCTTCACGTCCTTGTACTCGAGCCGAACGCTGCCGCCCGACTCTCTGAACGAGAGCGAGTGCCGCAGCCAGTGGTCGTCATCGCGGAGTGGGTGATCCTCGCGGTAGTGGCCGCCGCGGCTCTCATCCCGGGCCAGCGCCGCGTTCACCAAGGTGTCCGAGATGTCGAGAAGGAACTGGAGCTCGACGGCCTCCATGAGCTCGGTGTTGTAGACGCGACCCTTGTCCATCACCACGGCGCGGTCATACCGCTCGCGAAGGTTCCCCAAGATGCCCTGCAGTTTGCGAAGGCCGTCCTCCCGTCGAACCACGCCCGCCAGGTCGAACATCTGCTCCTGAAGCTCGGCGCGAATGTCGGCGAAGGAGTCGCTCCCGCTTCCCTTCAGCAGTCGCTCCAGCATGGCGCCCGTTTCGTGTTGCGGCTGCTCGGCGAAATCCGCCCAGTCGGCTTCCTTCGCGTACCTCGCCGCGTCCAGGCCGCCACGACGGCCGAACACCACGATGTCCAGGAGCGAGTTGGTCCCGAGCCGGTTCGCGCCATGGACGGAGACGCACGCGCACTCGCCGGCGGCGTAGAGGCCGGGGACGATTCGCTCATCGGCGCCGACCACCACGCGAGCGTCGGTGTCGGTGGGAATGCCGCCCATCCCGTAATGCGCAGTCGGCTGGATGGGCACCGGCTCGCGCAGAGGCTCGACCCCCAGATACACGCGGGCGAACTCCGTGACGTCCGGAATCTTGTGTTCGATGACGTCAGGATCGAGGTGTCGCACGTCGAGGAACACGTAGTCCTTCCCTTCGACGCCGCGGCCTTCCTTGATCTCCTGATAGATCGCCCGGCTCACCATGTCGCGCGGCGCCAGGTCCTTGATGGTCGGGGCGTAGCGCTCCATGAATCGCTCGCCCTGGCCGTTCAGCAGGATGCCTCCCTCGCCTCGGACGGCCTCCGAGATGAGGATGCCCATCTTGTAGATCCCGGTGGGGTGGAACTGGAAGAACTCCATGTCCTCCAGCGGGATGCCGCGCCGATAGCAGACCGCGAGGCCGTCACCGGTCAGGGTGTGGGCGTTCGAGGTGATCTGGAAGACCTTGCCGTAGCCGCCAGTTGCGAAGATCACCGCCTTCGCTCTGAACACGTGGAGCTCGCCGTTCGCCAGCTCGTACGCGACCACGCCGGCGCAGCGGCCGTCGTCGGACATCAAGAGGTCGAGGACGTAGAACTCGTTGAAGAACCGAACGTCGTTACGAATGCACTGCTGGTACAGCGTCTGAAGGATCATGTGGCCGGTGCGGTCTGCTGCGAAACACGCGCGGCGCACCGGAGCCTCGCCGTGGTTCCGGGTGTGGCCGCCGAACCGGCGCTGATCGATGCGTCCGTCGCGCGTTCGATTGAACGGAAAGCCCCAGTGCTCGAGCTCGATGACCGCGTCGACGGCTTCCTCGGCCATGATGATCGCGGCCGGCTGGTCCACCAGGTAGTCGCCACCCTTCACCGTGTCGAAGGCATGCCACTCGGGATAGTCCTCCTCCACATTCCCGAGCGCGGCGCACATCCCGCCCTGAGCCGTCCCCGTGTGGGAACGAGTCGGATAGAGCTTCGATATCACGCAGGTTTTGACGTCTTTCGACGCTTCCAGTGCGGCCCGAAGTCCCGCGCCACCCGCGCCCACCACGACGACGTCGTAGGTGTGCGTCGTCGTCACGGAGCGACTGGGGCGGTATTCCTCGGCCATTCGTTCGGCTTAGCGGACGGCGCCGGGCCAGCGCGAGGGATCGAAGGTGAAGACGACGATCGTGCCGAGCGCGACCAGGACCGCGCCGGTGATGTACCAGAGCCACTGCACGGCGACGCGGATCCCGGGGCGCCGGACGTAGTCCAGCGTGATGACCCGAAGGCCGTTCACGCCGTGGACCAGCGCCAGCACCAGCATGAGCCAGTCCCACGTCCGCCAGAACATGCTCTG
>DASVPT010000266.1:0-9052 GCA_036389535.1 Actinomycetota bacterium | reverse complement strand
GTCTTCCTCGCCGGGCCGGGCCGCCGCCAGCAGCGCCCCTTCCTCATCGAGGATCTCCCCCATCGAGTTCACCGCGGCGACCGCGCCGACGATGAGTTCGCCCTCTTCGGCTGACGCCGTGCCGAAACCGCCCTTGACCATTCGCTCTGGTCCATGAACCTTGGCGACCGTAGCGCCGGTCCCGACGCCGACGTTCCCCTCGTCAACGTCCGTCCCGGCGGCGAGGCACGCGCTGTACCCGGCATCGGGCCCCGGCCGCGCCTTGGGATCTCCCACCCGCAGATCGAAGACGACCGCCCCGGGGACGATGGGAACGGACGCGAGCCCTGTGTCGAATCCGATCCCGCGTTCTTCCAGGTATCGCAGCACTCCGTCGGCGGCGGCGAGGCCGAAGGTGCTGCCGCCCGTGAGAAGCACGGCGTTCACGTGGTGGACGAGCATGCCCGGGCGCAGGAGGTCGGTTTCCCGGGTTCCGGGGGCGCCGCCTCGGACCTCGCCGGAACCGACGGTCTCGGGAGGACAGAGGATCACGGTGCAGCCGGTCAGACCGACGGCGTCGGTCCAGTGTCCGACCTTGATGCCGGGAACGGCGGTGATCACCGCGAGGCAGCGGCGGCCGGAGCCTTTGCCCCCGCCGCCGGGAGGGCCTGTTCAAGAAACTTCGTGACCGCCTGGTTGAAGAGGGTGTGCCGCTCGAGCATCGCGCAATGCCCCGCCTCCTTCAGGACCACCATTCGGCCTTGTGGAAGCTTCCGCTTGATGGCCAGAGCGCTCGAGGGCGGGGTGATGCGGTCGACGTCGCCGACGATGACGAGGGCCGGCACGGAGATCCGCTCGATGGCGTGCGCCAGGTCGATCTGCGCCACGCTCACGATGAGGTCGGTCCACACTTCGGCCGGCGCCCGGCCGGCGATGCTCGCCACGTGGTCGACCACCGCCGGTGAAGCACGCGAGCCGAAGTTCGTCAGGCGAACTGCGAGAAAGGCCAGGTCCGGGCTGAGGCCAAGGGCTCCGGAGCGCATCCACGCTGCAAGCTCGGGCTTTCCCATCAACCATCTGGGCGTGGGGATGAAGAACCTTCCGACTCGTGCCGCAACCCCGCCGAGCACCTCTTTCAGCACGTCCGCCGCGGCGGTGTTCGCCAGGATCACGGCCTGGATCCGACTACCGAACTCATCGGGAAACAACTCCGCAAACGAGAGGATGCTCATTCCTCCCATGCTGTGGCCGAGCAAGACCACGGGGCCGGTCGGCGCTTCGGCGTCGAGGACGGCCTTGAGGTCATGCCCCAGCGCTTGCAGCGAATAGTCCCCGTCGTTCGCCTTCGCGCTTCTCCCGTGTCCCCGTTGGTCGTACAGGATGCACCGGTACCGCCCCGACAGCTCCTTCCACTGGAAGTGCCAGGCCGTCATGTCGAGGGTGATGGCGTGGGAAAACACGAGGGTCGGCGCGCCTTCCGGGCCGATGGCGTGGACGGCGATCTCGGTCCCGTCGAACGACGTCACACGGCGCTCAGTGCCGGGGCGTTCGTTCAGCGCTTCGTCTCGTTCGGGGTCCGGCTGCGAACGAGCCCGGCGAACGAGGTAGCGCTCGGCGGCCACGCCGGCCACGGCAGCCCCCAGCGCGACACCCGTTCCGATCAGGGTTTTTCGAAGGACGCGGCGGGGTCGCGTACGAGGCGAGCGCTCGGAAGCGCTCATCCCACGTACTCCCGCGGAACCCGTTCACTCACGCTGCAGACCACCTCGTAGTTGATGGTTCCCATCCATCGCGCGACCTCGTCAGCCGAAATCTCCGCGTCGCCCTGACGCCCGATGAGGACGACTTCGTCTCCCGGCTTCACGGAATGCTCGCCGCAATCGACCATGATCTGGTCCATGGTGACCGCGCCGGCGACCGGCAGACGGCGGCCTCCAATGATGACCTCCGCCTTGCCCGAGAGAAGACGACTGTAGCCGTCGGCGTAGCCAACCGGGACGGTGGCGATGGTCGACTCGCGCTCCAAGCGGTAGTGATGCCCGTACGAGATCCCCTCCCCGGCGCTCACGCGCTTCGTCATGGAGACGGCGCTCCGCCACGACAATGCCGGCCGCAACGGAGCCGGCGCCGAGAGGTCTGGATGCGGGAGCAAGCCGTAGATGCCGAGCCCAACCCGAACCATGTCGAGCTGCGCATCCCGCGTGGCGAGGGTCCCCGCCGTGTTGGCGGCGTGGAGATACCGGGGCCGGATCCCGCGATCGGTGAGGCTACGGGCGATACCCAGGAACGCCTCCAACTGGCGGTGAGTCACCGGGTCGTTCGGGACGTCGGCCTTGGCGAAATGCGTCCACAGCCCTTCGAGGACGAGGTCGTTTCGCAGCGCCTCGGCGACGAACTTCTCGACGCGCCCGGGCTCTACGCCAACGCGATGCATCCCGGTGTCGACCTTGACGTGGACCCGCGTCGGCCCGGCTGCCGCGGCAACCACGCCTCGAAGGCCGGCATCGGTGTAGAGCGTGGGCGTCAGCCGCGCCCCCAGCCCCTCCCGCTCCGCCCCGGGGGGGAACTCGCTGAGCAGCAGCACGGGAGCATCGATGCCCGCCTCACGCAGCCGGATCCCTTCCTCGATCTCCGCCACGCCAAGCCATGTGGCGCCGGCATCGAGCGCCGCCTGCGCCACCGGGACGTCTCCGTGGCCGTACGCGTTTGCTTTCACCACCGCCATGAGCTCTGCACGCTCGGGCTTCAGCGTCTGCACGTTGTTGCGGACCGCGCCGAGGTCGATCACCGCCACAGTCGGTCGGGTTTTGACCGCTCGGTCCGAGGAGGGCGCTCGTAGCTCCATCCCCGACATCACGCCGCCCAGTCCGAGCGGACGGACCGAAACGCCTCGGCGAGGTGCTCGGCGACGTCGGAAGCGGTTGTTCCTTCTCCAAGCCGCTCCGCAGCCAGCTTTCCGGCCAGCCCGTGGACGTGCGCGGCGGCGAACGCCGCGTCTGCCGGCGACAACCCCTTGCTGAGGAGTGCGGCGATGGCCCCGGTCAGCACGTCGCCCGTTCCACCCGTGGCGAGATAGGAACCGCCCGTCGCGTTGACGAAGGCCTGCCCACGGGGTTCGGCCACGACGGTGCGAGATCCTTTCAACAGCACTACACACCGGAACTCTGCGGCGGCCTTCCTTGCGTGACCGATTCGATCCTCGACCACCTCGCGTGCGGAGAGGTTCGTGAGCCTGCCGAACTCTCCGGCGTGGGGCGTGATGACGGCGCCCGAGGCTCGTTCGCTCAGCAGGTGCGTTTTGCCGACGAATGCGTTCAGACCGTCGGCATCCACGACGAACGGAACCGGCGATTCGGCCACGAACCGGCGAACCAGCTCCGCGGTCGAGGGATGCGTGGTGAGACCGGGGCCTATCGCCGCGGCGTCGATGTCCTCGAGACGTTCGCGGACCGCGGACCACGCGTCTCTCGCCACGGTGCCCTCATGCGTCTCGGGTAGCTCCAGGTACGTGGCTTCTCGAATGGTTGGCTGGACCACCGAAAGGACACTGCGGGGAGCCGCCAACGTCACCAGTCCCGCTCCGGCTCGATAGGCCGCTTGTGTGGCAAGCGCCGCGGCTCCGGTCATGTGGCGCGATCCGGCGATCACCAGGACCACCCCGACCGAGCGCTTGTGCGCCTCGGGCTGCCTCGGCTCGATCGCCGCGGCGACGTCGGAGCCCTCGACCAGGAACAGGTCGCTGCGGAGCAGGCCGGGTGGAAATCCGATGTCGGTCACCTCGACCTCTCCGGCGCGGTCCGCTCCGGGGTACAGGACCAGGCCCGGCTTCAGGGCGCCGAACGTCACCGTGAGCGTCGCCCGAATGGCTTCGCCCTTCACGTCGCCGGTTTCGGCGTCGACGCCAGAAGGGATGTCCACGGCAACCACTGGCAGCTGGCTCTCGTTGATGCGTCGAATGGCTTCAGCCACCTCGCCCTCGGGCGAGCCACGAAAGCCCGTCCCGAACACGGCGTCGACCACCACGTCGGATCGACCCAGCTCGCGTTCCATCCGCTGGGATGAAAGATCATGAATGCGGCCACCTCGGGCGGCGAACCTGGCGAAGTTGACCCCCGCGGCACCGCTGGGCTTCGAAGGATCGACCGTGACGACCGAGACGCCCATCCCCCACCGTTTCAGGTAGCGGGCTGCCACAAACCCGTCGCCACCGTTGTTCCCCTTGCCGCACACCACAAGGGTCCGCCGGCCATACGAACCGCCGGCGACGCGGGTGGCCGCGCGCGCCACCGCTCTTCCCGCGTTCTCCATGAGCTCCTCGACCGAGACGCCCCGGTCGGCGCTTTCGCGGTCCAGAAGTGCGCTCTCAACGGGAGTGAGGATGGGAAGCATCGGTCAGCGCCGAACCGCCAGGCAGAACGCCGCCGCCGTCCGCCGTTCATGCGTCAACGTGATCAGGACCTCCGAGACGCCGAGCTCGTCTGCCCGGCGCTGCGAGCTGCCTCGAAGGGCCAGACTCGGGGCTCCGCTCGCGTCCCGCAGGACGGAGACGTCGTGCCACCCCATGTCCGTGATGCCGCCGAGCGCCTTCCGGCAGGCTTCTCGGGCCGCCCATCGCGCGGCGTAACAAGCCGCGGGGGACGCTTGGGAATCGCAGTAGGCGATCTCTTCAGGCGTGAAAACACGCTCTCTGAAGGTCTTTCGTCTGGCGAGGATGTCCTGGACCCGCTCGACGTCGACAAGGTCGACGCCGAGGCCTACGACCTCCACCTCACTCGACGGTCACGCTCTTCGCCAGGTTCCGCGGTTGGTCGACGTCGCAGCCGCGAAGCTTGGCGACGTGATACGCGAAGAGCTGAAGCGGGACACTCACCACCACCGGTGAAAGCAGCTCGTGGGTCCTCGGGACGTACAGAACGTGGTCGGCCAATCGCTGAATCTCGGTGTCGCCCTCGGTGGCAACGGCGATCACGGTGGCGCCGCGCGCCTTCACCTCCTGGATGTTGGAGAGCATCTTCGGGTAGATGTGGCACTCCGTGGCGATGGCGACCACCGGCACGCCGGGCTCGATGAGCGCGATGGGTCCGTGCTTCAGCTCGCCGCCGGGATATCCCTCCGCGTGGATGTAGGAGATCTCCTTCAGCTTCAACGCGCCCTCGAGCGCACTTGGGTATCCGGTGTGACGCCCGATGAAGAACACGTCCGACGCCTGATGGAAGATCCCGGCGAGATCCTGTACCTGCTCATCGAGCTCGAGCGTTCGCTCCACCTGCTCCGGAAGATCCTCCATCTCGCGCAGATGGCCGGCGATCTCGACCGGGTACATCGTCCCTCGAACCTGCGCCAGGTAGAGCGCGAGGAGATGGAGCGCGACCATCTGGGTGGAGAACGTCTTGGTCGCGGCGACGCCGCGCTCCGGCCCGGCATGCATGTACAGGACGCCGTCGCTCTCTCGCGCGATCGAGGAGCCGACCGTGTTGGTGATGGCGACGGCGTGCGACTGCTGATGCCTGGCGTGACGGACCGCCTCGAGTGTGTCGATCGTCTCGCCGGACTGCGACACGCCGAGGGTCAGCGTGTTCGAATCGAGAACCGGGTCGCGGTATCGGAACTCGCTGGCGATCTCGATCTCGACCGGCACGCGAGCCCAGTGTTCGATGGCGTACTTCGCGACCAGTCCGGCGTGAAAAGCGGTCCCGCACGCAACGACGAACACCTTGTCCACGTCGCGGAACCTGTCCTCATGCATTCGAAGGTCATCGAGCGTGAGACGGCCGTAAGGATCGGACCGGCCCCGCAGCGTGTCCCTGATGGCGGACGGCTGCTCGTGGATCTCCTTCAGCATGAAGTCCTCGAACCCACCCTTCTCCGCGGCAGCGAGGTCCCACTCCACCTCGATCGGCTTGATGGCCAGCTCGTTTCCGTCGATGTCGGTGATCCGAACGGAACTCGGAGTGACCTCCACGATCTCCCCCTCGGCGACCGGCACGAACGTCTTGGTTCGCTGAAGGACGGCGGGGATGTCGGAGGCGAGCATGTTCTCGCCCTCGCCCAGGCCCACGATGAGCGGTGATGACATCTTGGCGCCGACGATCACGTCGGGGGTGTCCGCGCTGGTGACGACCAGCGCGTAGGCGCCCTCGAGCTGGCGGACGGTCTTTCGAACCGCCTCACCGAGGTCGCCGTCGAAGGCCTCCTCCAGGAGGTGCGCGACCGATTCGGTGTCCGTCTCCGAGACGAAGGTGTGCCCTTCCTTCGACAGCCGCTCGCGGAGCGCCTGGAAGTTCTCGATGATCCCGTTGTGAATGACCGCGATCTTCCCGGTGCAATCCACGTGCGGGTGAGCGTTTCGGTCGGTGGGAGCGCCGTGCGTGGCCCAGCGCGTGTGGCCCATGCCCGTTCGCCCGGACAAACCGTTGGAGTCCTGCAGGACGCCGTCGAGCTCGGACAGCTTTCCGGCCTTCTTCAGGACTTGCAGGCTGCCGTCCAGGACGGCCACGCCCGCCGAGTCGTAGCCTCGATATTCGAGCCGGCGCAACCCCTCCATCAGGATGGGAAGTGCCTGGTCAGGCCCGACGTAGCCGACGATCCCGCACACGATCCGTCAATCGTACTCTGAGGCCGCGAGCGCCTTGGCGACCACGTCCGAGATGGCGTCGGCGTGCGTCCGGGCCTCCTCTTCGGTCGGTGCCTCGACCATCACGCGAACCAAGGGTTCGGTGCCGGAGGGCCGAACCAGCACGCGACCGCGATCGCCAAGCAGCTGCTCGGCTCGCCTGACCGCGTCCCAGACCTCGTCCGCATCCTGGAGTCCGTCGGACGCCGTCACCCGCACGTTGGAGAGCACCTGCGGGAACTTCGACATGGAACCGGCGAGATCCCCGACGGAGACCCCCTTGCGGCGGGCGAGCCCCAGGAACTGGACGGCGGTGAGAAGTCCGTCTCCGGTCGTGGCGTGCCGCAGGAAGATGATGTGCCCGGATTGCTCTCCGCCCAGCACGGCCCCCGACCGCAGCATCTCCTCGAGGACGTATCGGTCGCCGACTTTCGTCTCGAGGATTCGGATCCCGGCAGCGGCCATCGCCTTGCGAAAACCCATGTTCGCCATGACCGTCGCCACCACCTGGTCGCCGGCGAGCTCGCCCCGCCCTTTCATGTCGATGGCGCACGCCGCGACGACCTGGTCGCCGTCGATCACGTTCCCTGAGGCGTCGGCGAACATGGCTCGGTCGGCGTCGCCGTCGTGCGCGACGCCGGCGTCGGCTCCGCTGTCGACCACCGCGGCGCCCACCACTTCCGGAGCCGTGGCCCCCGAGCCTTCATTGATGTTCCAGCCGTCGGGTCCGTCGTTCATTGAAATGACGTCGGCACCGAGACTTCGAAGAAGGGCCGGCGCGATCTCGAAGGCGGCGCCGTTCGCGCAGTCGACCACGATCCGCATGCCCGATAGGTCACTGGGCGCGGAATTGCGGAGAAACTCGAGATACCGGTCGGTCGCATCGGAGAGCGCCTCGATTCGCCCGACTCCGCGACCGGTGGGCCTCGGACCTTTGTCCGAGCGGACGATCTCCTCGATCTGGTCTTCCGCGTCGTCCGCGAGCTTGTATCCGGTGGACGCGAAGAACTTGATGCCGTTGTAGTCGGCGGGGTTGTGAGAGGCCGAAATGACGGCACCCGCCTCCGCGCCGATGTCCCTGGTCAGGAAGGCAACGCCGGGCGTGGTGCAGACCCCCGCCATGACCGCGGTTCCACCGGCGGAGCAGATCCCAGCGGCAAGAGCGGCCTCGAGGAACTCGCCGGAAGCCCGAGTGTCGCGGCCCACGACGATTCGGGGCGCCGCCGTGCCCTCCAAGGCCAGCGCGATGACGGCGGCGCGTCCCAGGGCGTGCGCGAGCTCGCCGGTCAGGTCTCGGTTGGCGATCCCACGAACGCCATCGGTGCCGAAGAGCCTCGGCATCTGACTGGGGGTTCCTACCGCTTGGAGTACTGCGGCGCCTTGCGGGCCTTCTTCAACCCGTACTTGCGTCGTTCTTTCTCGCGGGCGTCGCGGGTGAGGAGCCCCACGCGCTTCAGCGTCGGCCGGGTTTCGGGGTCGAGCTCGATGAGGGCCCGCGCGATCCCCTGTCGGAGCGCCCCCGCCTGACCGGACGGTCCACCGCCGACGAGCGTGGCGAGCACATCGAGCTCACGCTCTCGCTCGGCGAGCCGAAGCGGCGTCGTGATGATCATCCGATGGGCCCGGGAAGGGAAATATTCCTCGAGCGTCCGGCCGTTCAGCGTGAACTTGCCGCTGCCCGGAACCAGACGAACCCGGGCGACGGCCTCCTTTCGACGGCCGGTCGCGATTCGAACGCTCTCCTGTCTCTGCGCCACCTAGGACTCCTTCTTCGATCGCCGGCTGGTCCGTTTGGGTGCGTCGGCTTTCCCACTCGAGGTGCGGCGAGTCGTGCTGGAAGCGGTCTTGGAGCGACTCGCGGAACGCCCCGTCGATCCCGCGCGCGCGGTGGATTTGGCCGTCGATTTCGCCGTTGTCGCCTTCCTGGTGGGCGTTCGACTGGACGTCGCGGCGCGGCGCGTGGACGTCGGCGTCGTCGAACGACCGGCCGGCTTCTTCTTTTCGGGTGCCTCGCCTCTCGCCGGCCGGGCCGCGCGTGGACGCGAAGGTTCCGCGGCGAGCTCCGGCTCCGGCCTCGCCTCGGGAGCCGCGGGGACCGGCAGTCCCTCCCACTTCGGAAACTGCCCTCGCTCCAGGAGCACCGGCTTCTGAGCGCCGTGCGGATGCTCCGTGCCTTCGTAGACCGAGAGCTTGCGGAACATGTCGCGGCCCAGGCGGTTCTTCGGCAGCATTCCGCGAATGGCCTCCTCGACCACTCTGGTGGGGCGCTGCGCCATCAGCTTCCAGTAGGGCTCTTCGCGAAGGCCGCCCGGATAGCCGGAGTGCCGGTAATACATCTTGTCCTGTTCCTTGTTGCCGGTGACGCGGACGCCGCGGGCATTCACCACGATCACGTGGTCGCCCGTGTCGGCATGGGGCGCGAAGATCGGCTTGTGCTTCCCTCGAAGGATGGTGGCCACG
>DASVPT010000265.1:0-3285 GCA_036389535.1 Actinomycetota bacterium | reverse complement strand
CCGCCGCTCCTCGGGCGTCATCGAACAGATGATGGCTTCGGTCCGAGCAAGGTCGCGCTCGTCCACCGAGAGGTCCTTCAGCTGGTCCTTGGCGCCGGGAATCCCGGGCAGCATCGCGAGGAGGTCCTGCAACGGTCCCAGCTTGCGCACCTGGCGCATCTGCTCGAGGAAGTCTTCGAGCGTGAACTCGGCTCTGGCCATCTTCTCAGCGGCGTCCATAGCTTTTTCCTGATCGAGCTCTTTCTCGGCCTTCTCGATCAGCGACAGCACGTCCCCCATTCCGAGGATTCGCGACGCCATGCGGTCGGGGTAGAACGGCTCGAGATCCCCGGGCTTCTCCCCGGTGCCGGCGAAGAAGATCGGCCGTCCCGTGACGGCGGTCATGGAAAGCGCCGCTCCGCCGCGCGAGTCGCCGTCGAGCTTGGTGAGGATGAAGCCCGTCACATCGACCTCCGCCATGAACGCGCGGGCCTGAATCACCGCGTCCTGTCCCGTCATGGCGTCGCAGGCCATCAGGACCTGTTGGGGCTTGATGGCGTCCTTGATCTGCCGGGCCTGCTTCATCATCTCGGGATCGACGTGGAGGCGGCCGGCGGTGTCCACGATGACCACGTTTCGTCCGTCTTTCGCCGCCTGCTTGAGACCTCCCCGAGCCACCCGAACGGGATCCTTGCCGTCGGAGATGGCCGGAACCCCGATCTCGCGTCCCAACGTGAAGAGCTGCTCCACCGCACCGGGGCGCTGGAGGTCGGCGGCGACCAACAACGGGTGCTTCCCATTCTGTTTCAGCTGCAACGCGAGCTTGGCGCAGGCGGTGGTCTTCCCGGATCCCTGCACGCCGGCCATCATGATGACGGCGGGATTGGCGCTGGGGAGCCGATACGGGTGATGCTCGCCGAGCGTCGACGTCAGCTCGTCCCGAACCACCTTGATGACTTGCTGCGCCGGCGTGAGGCTCCGCATCACCTCATCGGAAAGCGCGCGGTTTCGGACACGCCCCAGGAAGTCGTCGACCACCTCGAGCGCGACGTCAGCGTCGAGCAACGCCACGCGGATGTCGTCGAGGGCGGCATCCACTTGCTTTGGATGCAGCTTCCCCTTCGACCGGAGTTTTCGGAAGACCGCATTCAGGCGGCCGGTCAGCGCGTCGAACATGCGATTAAGGAGAAATGCGGCGCGTATGCTAGCCGCGAGGTCATTGTAGCTGCCGCCCATCGAGGCACCGATGAAACCTTCCGCGAAGAACCAGAGCCGACCCGCCATCGCCGCGGAGAGCGCTTCTTCTCGAGAGCTCGAATACGCGGTCCGACTCGAGCGAGGCATGGTTCGGGTTCGGTGGTTCGGCGTTCTCCTCGGCGGCTATCTGGTCATTCAAACGAACAACACGCCCATTCCGCCGTACGCCTCTCGCGCCACGGTCGCGTTCGCCTTCTCGCTCATCGTTCTGCTGTGCGTCGGCAACATCGCGGTCATGGTGGGCATGCGCCGGCTCCACACCGTCAGCGGCTTTCGCCGACTGGGGTACGCAGCATTTGCGCTGGATGCGGTGGTCCTCTTCGGGCTGGCGTGGGCCTACAGCTTTGACCCGCGAGGGTCCGTGTGGGTGGTCATGTACATCCTTCCTCTGGAAGGAGCGCTCCGGTACCAGTTGAACGGCGCTCTCGCCGTCGTGGCCGTGAGCTTCGTGAACGAGGTCGCCCGCGAGGCGTACATGGCGTCGCGCTTCACCGTGGCACGTCCGGATCTCTACCTCCCGGTCTATGGCTTCGTGGTGGGACGAATCGCGTTTCGCGTCGGCATGCTCGCGCTCTTCGCCTCGATCACCGGGTTCATGGGGAGAACGTTGGCCCAGCAACGGGACCGGGCCGCTCGAGAGGCGGAGCGGTTCGAGGACGTCGCGCGGCGCGAGGCGATCGCCCGCCGGGAGCTCGCGGCGTTCAACACCGTCATCCTGGCCGGGGTGGCGGCCGAGGACCTCAAGGCCGCGGCGCAGCTCATGGCCGATGCCATCGGGCGAGACCTCGACTTCGAGACGCTCACGATCCTGGTTCGCGAGGGTGACGCGCTGCGCGTCATGGGGATGTACGGGATGCCCTTCTACGATCGGCTCATTCCGTTCAGCACAGGCGTTACCGGAACGGCCGCGGCCCGCGGTCACCCGATCAAGGTCGCCGACGTTCGGGACTTCCCCGAATACATCCAGGTCGATCCGCGAATCCGGTCAGAGATGGCCGCTCCCATGAAGATCGGCGACGAGATCGTCGGCGTGCTCGACGTGGAGAGCCATCGGGCCAACGCCTTCGACGATGCCGATCTCGACCTGTTGACGCGCCTCGCCGATCAGATGGCGCTGGTCGTCCACAGCAACCAGCTCCTGTCTCAGCAACGGGAGACCATGACCCGGCTTCAGGAGCTCGACCAGATGAAGTCCGACTTCATCGCCATCACCAGCCACGAGCTCCGCACGCCGATCACCGCCATCCGAGGATTCATCAAGACGCTGCAGCGAAACCGGGAGCGTCTTTCGTCCGAGCAGGTGGCGAGCTTCATGCAGATCATCGACCGGCAAAGCGAGCGCTTGGCCCGCCTGGTCGAAGACCTGCTGTTCATCTCCAAGATCGAGGCCGGAACCATTCGGCTGACCGTCGAGGACGTCGACTTCGTGAAGTTCCTCAAGGAGGTGGTGGATGCCCTCGGGCCCGAGAAGCGGTCTCGAGTTTGGCTGGACGCCGACGAAGATGCGGGGATGGTCCAGATCGACCCGCAGCGTCTGGATCAGGTCCTTCGAAATCTCATCGAGAACGCGCTGAAGTTCTCGCCAACGGATGCCACGGTCTTCGTGGAAGGCAAGGTGCGGGACGGCATGATCGAGCTGTCCGTCGCCGACCAGGGAGTGGGAATCAAGGCCGAAGACATCCCCAGGATCTTCGATCGGTTCCACCAGGCCGGGCACGCGCTCACCCGCGAGCAGGAAGGCGCGGGCCTCGGCCTGTACATCACCAAGCGTCTGGTCGATGCGATGGGCGGAACGATCTCGGTCTCATCCACACCGGGCGAGGGATCCACGTTCCGGGTGGCGGTTCCCGCCCACGCCGGCGCCGAGGGCGAGACCGCCATGGCCTCACTCCTCGACGATCAGCGCGCGGCGCCGATCGCCGAGGATCAACCGGCCGCCACGACGACTACCCCTCACCTCTCCTAAGAACGCGCTGGCTCGCCGGCATCGCCTGCCTGCGGAGCTTGGAGAACTCGGCGACGAGGTCCGGCAGCTGATAGGCCGCCGTT
>DASVPT010000264.1:0-7634 GCA_036389535.1 Actinomycetota bacterium | reverse complement strand
GGCTGGCCGTGCTTTTTGCCATCTTTCTGCTGCTCACGGCGATCCGGCTGTTCATCCCCGCGGCCGAGGCGATGGGCCGAGCGCCCCTCGGGTTCGGATCCGCTGCGGGGCTGGTGGTGATCGGTGTGCTGGCCGGGGCGTTGGCCGGATTGCTAGGCGTCGGTGGAGGAATCGTCATCGTGCCGGCGCTGGTCCTGCTCTTCTCCGTCCCCGACCCGGTCGCCAAGGGCACGTCGCTGCTCGTGATCATCCCGACGGCGATCGTTGGGACGGTGAACAACCTTCGAGCCCGAAACGCCAACCTTCGGATCGCCATGATCGTCGGTCTCTTCGGCGTGGTGGCGGCCTTCGCGGCTTCTCAGGTCGCGGTGCTGCTTCCCTCCACCGTGTCCAGGGTGCTGTTCGCTTCCCTGTTGGTGGCGGTGGCTGGGCGGCTCTTGGTCGGTCTCAGAGACCGTGAGGAGCATTAGCCGAGGACGTTCCGCTCTCGGACAACGCCTCCTGCAGAACGTCCCAGGCCAAGACGGCGCACTTGATCCGAACCGGGTACTTCACCACGCCCTTCAGCGCCATGAGATCGCCGAACTCGTCCTCATCCGGTTCGGCTTCGCCTTCCATCATGCTGCGGAACTCCGCGGCCAGGCCGGCGGCCTGTTCCACCGTTCGGCCCTGGACGGCTTCGGTGAGCATGGACGCGCTGGCCTGGCTGATCGAACAGCCCTGACCCTCGAAGGTCACCTCGGCGACGCGGTCGTCATCGAGGTGGGCATGGATGGTGATCTGGTCGCCGCACAGCGGATTGTTCTTCGAGCAGCTGAACTCGGCGCCGGGGAGATCCCGCTTGTTTCGCGGACTCTTGTAATGGTCGAGGATGACCTCCTTGTAGAGGTCCTCAAGCACCGAAGATCCTTTCCGCCGCATCGAGCGCATCCACGAGCGCGTCGACATCCGCGGTGGTGTTGTAGAGGTACAGCGAGGCCCGGCTGGTGGCCGGGACGCCGAGGATTCGCATCAGCGGCTGCGCGCAGTGGTGCCCGGCCCGAATGCACACCCCTTCCTGACCCAGGACCTGCGCGAGGTCGTGTGGGTGGATGTCCTTGTACCAGAACGAAATGGCGCCGCCGCGGGTATCGGGGTCTGTTGGCCCGAACACCCGAGCGCCCGCTTCGCCGAGCCGCTTCAACGCGTAGGCGGTCAATTCGCGTTCGTGCTCACGAATCGCTTCCATTCCAACGGACTCCAGGTACTCGATCGCCGCGCCCAGGGCCACCTCCTGCGCGATGTTCATCGTCCCCGCCTCGAACTTCCACGGAGCCTTCTTGAAGGTCGACCGGTCTGCGTAGACCTCCATGATCATCTCGCCGCCTCCGAAGAACGGATCCATCTCCTCCAGAAGCTCCAGCCTGCCAAAGAGGCCGCCCGAAGCGGTCGGACCGAGCATCTTGTGTCCGGAGATCGTCAGAAAGTCGATTCCGAGATCTGCCACGTTGACCGGCCCGTGCGGGACCAGCTGCGCGCCGTCGACTGCCAGGACCGCCCCCACGGAGTGAGCGGCTTCGGCCAATCGCTGCAGCGGCGGCATGGTCCCCAGCACGTTGGAGTTGCCGCTGACGGACACCACCTTTGTCCGGTTCGTGATGAGGGCGTCCAGCCCGGAGAGATCCAGCTGGCCCTCATCGTCCAGCGGGATGTACTTGAGCTTCGCGCCGGTCGCCTGCGCGGCGAACTGCCACGGAACGATGTTGGAGTGGTGCTCCAGCTCCGTGAGCACCACGTCGTCTCCTTCACGAAGCACCTTCCGTCCCCAGCCATGAGCGAGCAGGTTCAACGACTCGGTCGTCCCCCGGGTGAACACGATGCTTTCGGGGTCGGGGGCTCCGACGAACCGGGCGAGCTTCGCGCGGGCCTCTTCGTAGCGAGCGGTTGCCTCTTCGGCCAGCGGATACACGGCGCGGTGCACGTTCGCGTACTCGCGCTCGTAGAACCGCCGCTCGGCGTCGAGGACCTGCCGCGGTTTCTGGCTGGTGGCGGCGCTGTCGAGGTAGACGAGGGGCTTTCCCTCGAATTGCTGCTGAAGAAGTGGGAAGTCCGCCTTCAGCTGCTCCGGATCGAGCCGTCTGGCTTGCTCGATCACCTTCGCCATCACGTCACCTCTTTCCGCCGCCGGTCCTAGGGTGCCACCGGCGCCGTCTCGATGCCAAGCTCCTTGCGAAGCCCCTCGTATCCCTTCTGCTCGAGCGCCGGTGCCAGCTCGGGGCCACCGGAAAGAACGATCCGCCCCTCCATCATGACGTGGATCTGGTCGGGCGTGATGTAGTTCAGGATCCGCTGGTAGTGGGTGATCACCAGGACCCCGAGACCCGGACCGATCAGCCGCTGAACGCCGCCGGCCACCGCCTTCAGCGAGTCGATGTCCAGCCCCGAATCGGTCTCGTCCAAAACGGCGATGTCCGGTTCCAGGACGGCGAGCTGAAGGATCTCGTTCTTCTTCTTCTCTCCACCCGAAAACCCCTGATTGACGTACCGGGCGACCATCTGATCCTCCACGCCCAGCATCGTCATCTTCTCCTTGAGCCGCTTGCGAAACGCCAGCGCTGAAGTCTGCTCCTGCTTCACGGCGTTGTAGGCCGACCGAAGGAAGTTCACCACCGACACGCCTGCGATCTCGGTCGGGTACTGAAAGGCGAGGAACAGCCCGAGCTGCGCCCGCTGATCGGGCTTGAGCTGGGTGATGTCCTGGCCCTTGAACCGAATCTCGCCCGCTGTGACCGCGTATCCGGGCCGTCCCATCAGCACGTTCGCCAGCGTCGATTTGCCGGACCCGTTAGGGCCCATCAGCGCGTGCACCTCGCCCTGCCGAACCGTTAGGTCGATGCCCTTGAGGATCTCCTTCCCCTCGACGCTCGCGCGGAGGCCCCGGATCTCGAGCGTCGACGTTCCCGTGGTTTGTGTGGCTTCAGCCGTTTGTGCCATTTATCTGTCCTCCAACTCGATCAGGATCGTGTCTCCTTCGACCTTCACCGGAAAGGTCGCGACGGGGACGGTCGCCGGGAGCGTCCTGGGCCTCCCGCTTCTGAGGTCGAACGTCGACCCGTGCCGGGGGCACTCGATCGTCTCGTCGTCCAGGTCGACTTCGCCCTCGGAAAGCGAGGCCTCGGCGTGCGAGCAGATGTCGTCCACGGCCAGGAACTCGCCATCTCCCATGTTGGCTACGGCGATCTCGATGCGCTCGACGACGAATCGCCGCGCCTCACCCTCGGGGATGTCTGTCGTTCGCGCCACCTCATGCAACATCGGTGACCTCGTCATCCTTCTTCTCGAGCTCGGTCGCGATCGCGGTCTCCAGGCTTTCGCGGACCTCCGGCAACGTCACACGGTCCAGCACTTCCTGGAAGAACCCGAACACGACCAGGCGCTCGGCTTCCTCGTACGGGATGCCGCGGCTCTGGATGTAGAAGAGCGTGTCCTCGTCCACCGGGCCGACGCTGGCGGCGTGGCCGCATCGAACGGGGTCGTTGGTAAGGATCTCCAGGTTCGGAATGGAGTTCGCCTTTGCCGTCTCTGACAGAAGGATGTTGCGGTTCGTCTGGTACGCGTCGCACTTGTGCGCGCCGTGCTCGATCACGACGGTTCCGGAGTAGATCGCCTGCGAGCGGCCCTTCAGCGCTCCCTTGTAGAGCAGATCGCTGGAGGTTCGCGAGCCCATATGGTCCTGAATGGAACGGAAGTCGAAGTGCTGATCCGCGTCGGCGAAATAGAGGCCGAGCATCTCGCTCGAGCCGCCGTCGCCCTGCAAGATGCTCTCGACCTCGGTCCGCGACAGGCTTCCGCCGAACGCCACGACCAGCGAGCGGAGTTCCGCGTCGGGCCCGATGATCGCCCGCTGGACCGAAAGATGGGTCACCCCGCGGCCCCAGTCCTGGAGCGAGACATATCGAAGCTTCGATCCGGTCCCGAGATACAGCTCGACGACGGCATCCGAGAGGACGCGCTCGAGGTCCGGTGAGACATAGCGGTCGATGAAGGTCAGCTCCGCGCCTTCGCCCAGCGCGATGATGGTGTGGGGAAAGATCGCCAGGCCGTCCCGGTCGGCGTACGTGAGCGTCTGCAGCGGCAGCTCCATCTTCACGTTCGGCGGCACATGGACGTAGGTGCCTCCGGTTCGAAAGGCGGAATGCAGCGCGGTGAGCCGGCTTCTGTTCGGCAGGACGGCCTTGTTGAGACGGAACTCGAGCGTCTCGTCGTGGCGGCGCAGCGCGTCGTCGATCGAGCTGAAAACGACGCCTCGAGAGACGGCCTCGGGGTCGAGATGCGTTGTGACCAGTGATGAGTTGTGTTGGATGGCCAGCCCGGACCGATCGCCGACCCCTCCGGCGGCGCTGAGGATCTCCGGCCGAACGTCATCGAGGTTCCTCGCCGCCGGCTCCTCCGCGTACGGAACGAACGCCGAGAGATCAAGATCTCGAACGTCGGTGTAGCGCCACTCCTCCGTCTCCGGCGACGGCATCGGAGTCCTCTCGAAGAGCTCGTACGCCGACGGCCTGTTGAGGCCATTTGGCACGTCACCGGCTTTGCGAATGATTTCGTCGAGCGCTTCGGGCGTGAATGCCGATGTGGTTGCGGTGTCTGCCATCGATTCCCCGCGGCCGCCCTGGTGGTGGGATTCGGCGAGCCGCCGAACTAATTCTATCAATCCAGTCGGATTTGCCTTTCGCGGTGTTCGGCGAGAATCGGCGCCGTGCTTTTCGCCGATATCGCGTCGACCTCGGCTGCGGTGGCCGAGACTGGGAGCAGGCTGGCAAAGATCGAGCGACTGGTCGACTGTCTCCGTCGTCTCCGGCAGGAGGAAGTCGCCGTAGCGGTCGCCTACCTCTCTGGAGAGCTCCCCCAGGGCTCCATCGGTGTCGGCTGGGCCGCGCTTCGCGCTCTGCCACCGCCGGCCGGCGGGCCTTCGCTCGAGCTGTTGGAGGTCGACGCAGCGCTGCGGCGCGTTCAGGTCACCACCGGGGCAGGGTCGCAGGCCGCCAGGCGGCGCGAGCTCGACTCGCTGTTCGGACGAGCGACGGAGCAAGAGCGAACGTTCCTCACGGGACTTCTGCTTGGCGAGCTCCGCCAGGGCGCGTTGGAGGGGATCATGGTCGAGGCGGTGGCCAAGGCCGCCGGCGTCCCGGCCATGGATGTCCGCCGCGCCGCGATGCTCGCCGGCGACCTCGGGCCGGTGGCCGAAGCCGCGCTGACCAAAGGACGCCAGGGGCTTTCTCGTTTCAAGCTGACCGTTCTTCGTCCCGTTCAGCCGATGCTCGCGCAGTCCGCCGCGAACCTCGGCGAAGCGATGACACGAATCGCTCGCGACGCCTCGATCGAGTGGAAATTCGACGGCGCGCGCATTCAGATCCATCGGCTCGGTTCGGAGGTTCGCGCCTTCACGCGCAACCTCGCGGACATGACCGATCGCGCTCCGGAGGTGGTCGAGGCCGTTTCTCGCCTGCCGCTGGGTGCGGTGGTGCTCGACGGCGAGGCCATTGCCCTTCACCGAACCGGTCAGCCACACCCTTTCCAGGTCACGATGGGCCGATTCGGAAGCAGACAGGAGGTGGAAGAGCTCCGCGGCGAGGTGCCGCTTACGGCGTTCTTCTTCGACTGCCTTCATCTCGATGGCGAGGACCTGATCGACCGGCCCGAGAGTGAACGGTTCGAGGCCTTGCGCGGGGTGGTCCCGGAGGACTTCCTGGTTCCGCGGATCGTCTCGAACGACACCGAAAACGCGGAGCGCTTCTTCGAAGACGCGCTGGCGCGCGGACACGAAGGCGTGATGGTGAAGGCACTGGACGGCCCGTACGAGGCCGGCCGCCGCGGCGCGAGCTGGCTGAAGGTGAAGCGAGCCAAGACACTCGACCTCGTGATCCTGGCTGCCGAATGGGGCCACGGACGCCGCCAGCGGTGGCTGAGCAACGTGCACCTCGGCGCGCGCGATCCTGAATCTGGCGAGTTCGTCATGCTCGGGAAGACGTTCAAGGGAATGACGGACCAGATGCTCGATTGGCAGACGAAGCGCTTCCTCGAGCTCGAGACGCACCGGGACCAGCACACCGTCTTCGTCCGCCCCGAGGTCGTGGTCGAGGTTGCGTTCGACGGATTGCAGCGAAGCACGCGGTATCCCGGTGGCTTGGCTCTTCGGTTCGCCCGGATCAAGGGTTATCGGCCCGACAAACGACCCGAAGACGCCGACACCATTGAGACGGTTCGGGCGCTCGCCGGCGGCTAATCCCGGTCTAGCCCGCAGTAGCCACTCCCCCTATCCTTCGTCCCGAGGGGATATGGAGCTTCCAACCGGGACCGTCACGTTTTTCTTCACAGACATCGAGGGGTCCACCAATCACGCCCGGGCCTTCGGGCCTCGATGGCCGGAGGTACTCGAGCAACATCACGGCATCCTTCGAAACGCCATCCGCGGAGCGGGCGGGATCGATGTTCGTACCGAGGGGGACGCCTTCTTCGCCGTGTTTCGCTCACCCGCTGATGCCGTTCGCGCCGCCGCCGCCGCTCAGCGAGAGCTGACCCAGCATCAGTGGCCTGAGGACCGAACGGTTCGCGTTCGCATGGGCATGCACACCGGCGAAGGACGGCTGGCCGGTGACGATTACATCGGGCTCGACGTCCACCGTGCGGCCCGCATCGCCGCGTCGGCGCATGGAGGGCAGGTTCTTCTCTCCGAAGCGACTCGGGCCCTGGTGGCGAACGTTTCGCTCGATGGCCTGCGGCTCCGCGGTCTCGGAAAACACCGGCTGAAGGACTTCGACGAACCGCAACTGCTGTATCAGATCGAGGTGGACGGTCTCCCTGGAGATTTTCCTCCGCCAAGGACCCTCGAGACACCGCTGAACTTGCCCGTCCAATTGACCTCGTTCATCGGTCGGGACCATGAGCTCGCGCAGATAACCCAACTCCTGCGCGAGCGCCGCCTCCTTACGTTGACCGGCCCGGGCGGAACCGGGAAGACCCGCATCGCGGTCGAGTCCGCGAACCGAGTAGGAGAAGACTTCCCCGACGGGATCTACTTTGTCGACCTGTCGGCCCTTCGCGATCCGCGGCTCGTGCCGTCCGCCATACTCGTCGCGCTCGGTCGAAAGCCCGCCCCCGATCGAACGGTCCTGGACACGGTCACGAGCTACTTACACGACCGCAGCTGCCTTCTGGTCTTGGACAACTACGAGCAGGTCGTGGAGGCGGCGGACGTCGCACATCGGATTTTGGAGGAAGCGCCGGCCACCAAAGTCATCGCCACAAGCCGGGTCCGCCTCGACGTGGCAGGAGAGCAGGAGTTCCCAATCCCTCCGCTCGATGTGCCCTCCGAAAGTCGGTCGCGCCGCGAGCTCCTGAGCAGCGACTCCGTGAGGCTGTTCGTCGAGCGCGCCAGGGCCGTTCGGCCCGCGTTCGAACTCACGGAGGAAAACGCGGAAGCGGTGGCGCTGATCTGCGCGCGGCTGGACGGGCTCCCCCTCGCACTCGAGCTCGCTGCGGTTCAGATGCGCCTGCTCCACCCACACGAATTGCTCGGTCGATTGGAACGACGGCTGGCAGGTCTCGGAACGGGCTCCCGCGACGTTCCCGAGCGGCAACGGTCGCTGCGACGC
>DASVPT010000263.1:0-1955 GCA_036389535.1 Actinomycetota bacterium | reverse complement strand
GGCGCAACCTGCTGGTCGGCGACCGCTCCTCGCATGGTCTCGGCGACCGCGTCGAAGTACGAGGAAACGGAGCTGAGCCGGGCCAGATACCGGTCGACCCGATCCGACGTGTCCGCGACTTGCAGCTGGCCGATCTCGGCGAGCAAGTGGCCCGGGCCGGACCAATACGCGCCGAGCATGTGGCTGACGGCCCAGAAGCGGTCGAGCCGCAGGCGAACGAATTCGATTTCCCGTTCGGCCATCGCCCGTACGGCGTCGAGGGCGGTGCGGTCCTCGAAGCCGAGCGTCGAGCGGTCGATCTGTTCAATCTTCCGGAGCGCGTCGCGGTGGAGTCGGTCGCGCTCCGCGAGGCCGGCCTCACTCGGATCTGGCAGGCGGTCGTCGAATCGGTCGTCGCCGATCTGCGTGGCGAACAGAGGCTCCGTGGAAAGGAAACCGTCCCAGTACTGGTCGACGAGCGCTCGCACGTCCATCACATGCCCCCTGGGTTCTACGACGTCCCCATCACGCGGGCGTTGAGGCGGCGCATTCCTCGCAGCCAGCGTTCGTGGTCGTCGCCCTTGCGGCGGAAGTACTCGCCGACGTCGGGATGCGGGAGGATCAGGAAGCGTTCTTGGTCCATACCTTCGATGACGAATTCGGCGACCTGTTCGGGTTCCATTGGCTCCCCGATGGCGAGCATCGCGTCTTTCATCGCGTCCGACCCAGCGAAGAGGTTGGTTCGAACGATCTCCGGACAGATCGCGGAGACTCGAATACCCCGCTCGTGATACGTGATCGATAGCCATTCCGCGAAGCCCAGGGCCGCGTGCTTGGTGACCGTGTACGGCGCGGCGCCGGGGTTGGAGAGGAGCCCCGCGGACGAAACGGTCTGGAGCAGATAGCCCTCACCGCGCTCGAGCATCTCGGGCAGGACCGCGCGTGCCGCGTACACGTGGGGGTTGAAGTTGACCTCCCAGCTCAGTTGCCACACTTCATCGGGCGCATCGGGTCCGCCGAAGCCGAAGACACCGGCGTTCGAGCAGAACACATCGACGCGTCCGAAGGCGTCCCGTGTTTCGTCGACGAGCTGCTGGATCTCGCGCTCTTCCCGAACGTTGGTCCGGACGAAGAGCCCGCCCACTGCCGCGGCGACCTGCTTTCCCGCCTCATCGTCGATGTCGGCGACGACGATCCCGGCGGGTTTCTCCTTGTGGAACCGTTCGACCAGGGCGCGCCCGATCCCGTTCGCCCCGCCGGTGACAACGATCACTTTCCCCGTCAGGCGCATCAGGTGACCGCCACGTCAACCGTTGTGGGGACCTCTCGGCCGAGCAGGTCGCAGACCGGGCATCGGTCCTTCCCTTCCTGGGCGATCGCCTCCAGCCGCTCCGCCGGGACGCCGTCGGCACCGATGGCGATTCGGATCCGAACGCTCAACGGGCCTGCGGGGACCGAACGATCCATGCCGAGGATCCCGCGGTCGTCCGACTCGCTGTCGACCACGACCTCCAGGGTGCTCAGCTCCGCGTCGTCTTCGGCGGCGCGCATGGCGATGGTCGTGGCTACACATGATGCGAGCGCTGCGCGAAACAGCCACCCTGGCGATCCGGCCGAACCCCCGCCGCCCACGCTCTCCGGCATGTCGGTGACAGCCTCTTCGTTGGCCGGACCCCGAACACGACACTGGAGGCCCTTCTCGACGACGGCAGTTGCCACGGAGTCGGTGTATCGAGCCTCATCCGGGTTGGCGTTGAGGTACTCGACCGCGTTCTGAAGCGCGCTCTTGATCTGTTCTGTCGTCACCGCGTCACCGCTTCTTCTTACTGGAGCTGGACTTCTTCCTCGAGCTGCTGCTCTTCTTCTTCGAACCCGAGCTGCTCGACTTCTTCTTCGACGATCGCTCCTTCATCACCGTTCGGGCCGCGACCTCTTCCTCGCGGCCCTTGTAGCGCCCCGACTTCTTTGCCGATTTC
>DASVPT010000262.1:0-5209 GCA_036389535.1 Actinomycetota bacterium | reverse complement strand
GGGGGAGCGGGTCGGTTGCTGATCTCGGATTGCCGTTCATCCCAGCTGATAGTAACTTGCAAGTCACAAGTTACTTCAAGACAGAGGAGGCCGGGCGTGAGCTTCGCAGAGGAATTGGAAAGTGCTGTTTCCAAGTTGGCCGCCGAGATCGGCCCATCGGTGGTCGGGATCGGCCAACGCTGGGGGCTCGGGTCGGGGATCATCGTCGCGCCGGGCCAGATCCTCACCAACGCTCACAACGTTCGCGGCGACGAGGTGAACGTCACGTTCTCGGATGGGCGAACCGAGAAGGCGCAGCCGAAGGCCGCCGACTACGACCGGGACCTGGCCGTGATCGCCGTCGATACCGGCGAAGCTCGCCCGCTTGAGGCAGCCGGCGGCAACGGTCAGCTCAAGATGGGAAGCGCCGTGTTCGCGCTGTCCAATCCAGGGGGCCGTGGACTTCGGGTTAGCTTCGGCCTGGTGTCGGGAACCGAGCGAAGCTTCCGCGGACCTCGCGGGCGTCGCATCTCCGGGAGCATCGAGCACACCGCGCCGCTTCTGCCGGGTTCCTCCGGCGGCCCGCTGGTGAATGAGGCGGGCCATCTCCTGGGTGTCAACACGAACCGGCTGGGTGAAGGGTTCTACCTCGCGATTCCCGCGGATGATGCTCTCAACGAGGCAATCTCCACCCTCGGCAAGGGTGAGGTCGAGGCAAGACCGCGACTCGGGATCGGTGTCGCTCCTCCCTGGGTGGCGCGCCGGCTTCGTCGCGCCGTCGGGCTAGCCGAAGTGAGCGGCGTCCTGGTCCGCGTGGTGGAGGATGGGAGTCCGGCCGCGAACGCGGGCATCCAGCACGGCGACCTCATCGTCGAGGCGGGAGGCCGGGAGGTCGCCGATGGGGACACGCTTCATGAGGCGCTCGATTCCCTGAAGATTGGAGGCACCCTTTCGCTGAAGGTCCTTCGGGGAACCGAAGAGCGAACGGTCGACGTCTCGCTGTAGGGAACGGTCCCGCGCCGGAGCAGTCCTCGGTCGGCTAAAGCCGCGGACGATGCCGTTCGATGATGGCGTCGCAGTCGATGCCCGATGGCAGTGTTCCGAAGGCCCGGCCGTGATCGCCGGCCATTCTCGTTGCGACGAAGGCCTCTGCCACCGGCGGGGGTGAGTGCCGGACCAGCAGCGACGCTTGGACGAGCAGGGCGAGACGCTCCACCAGCCGCCTCGCCATGTACTGAGCGCCGTCGGGGTTTGCGGCCAGCTCCTGGACGTCGCTCCTGGCTCGGTCGGAGGCGGCGTCGAGCCGTTCGTCGGCTCCTCGCGCCAGCTCCACCTCGGTCATCAGGGCCTCGAACGATTCGGGGTTTCTGGCCAGACCTCTGAGGACGTCGAGCGCGATGACGTTCCCCGAACCCTCCCAGATCGAGTTCAGGGGGCTATCGCGAAGCAGACGAGCCATGGGGAACTCCTCGACGTAACCGTTGCCGCCGAGACACTCCAGTGCCTCCGCGGCATGAACCGGCGCGCGCTTGCAGATCCAATACTTGGCAACCGCCGTGACCAGACGGCGGAATCCCACGTCCTCTCCGGCGTCGTACCCGCGGGCCAGCCGAATGGCGAGCTGGGTCGCCGCTTCAGACTCGACGCACAGGTCGGCCAGGACGTTCTTCATGAGCGGGTGTTCGATCAAACGCTTTCCGAACGTCGATCGGTGTGCGGCGTGATGCGTCGCCTCTGCAACGCCCTTTCGCATCCCGGCCGCCGAGCCAAGCACGCAATCCAGTCGCGTGTGGTTGACCATCTCGATGATGTTCGGGACGCCTCTGCCTTCTTCGCCAACCAGCCAGGCCGTCGCCGACTCGAACTCCACCTCCGAGGAGGCAAGGGCTCTGGTCCCGAGCTTGTCCTTGAGCCGCTGAATGTGGAACCCGTTCTTGGTTCCGTCGGGCAGGACGCGCGGCAGCAGGAAGCACGAAAGGCCCCCCGGCGCATGGGCAAGGATCAGAAAGGCGTCGGACATCGGATGCGAACAGAACCATTTGTGCCCGGTGATTTCGTACGCGCCGTCGCCAACGGGCTCGGCCCGTGTCGTGTTGGCGCGAACATCCGAGCCGCCCTGTTTCTCGGTCATCGCCATGCCGATAAGCGCGCTGGTCTGGGGATCCGGGTCGAGCGCGCCTGGCTCCCACTGCGCGGCCAACTCCGGCTGCTTGCGAAGCGTCGGGATGGAGGCGTAGGTCATGGACAGCGGACATCCAACCCCCGCCTCGGCCTGCGACAGCAGGATGAGGAGCGCCCCGCGGACGACGTGTGCGCCGGGCCTCGGTTCGCGCCACGGGAGCGACGGGATGCCGGCTCGAATGCCGAGCTCGAGGCACTCGGTCCAGGCCGGATGGAATTCGACCTCGTCGACGCGGTTCCCGTAGCGATCATGGGTCCGGAGCACCGGTGGATTGCGGTCCGCCAGCACCCCGAGACGAAGGGGGCGTCCGCCGACCACAGCGCCAAAGTCGCTCAAGCGCTGAAGCTCCCAGTCGCCGGCCTCGCGTTCCACCGCCTCGCGAAGCACGCGATCCTGCTGGAAGAGGTTGTAATCCTGGAGTGGCGGGGGTTGGTTCAGGACCTCGTGGGTTCCGCGTCGCGGCTGAACGATGGCCATGTCGAGTCCTTCAGAAGACGTGGGCGCACCACGGCGGTGGATCCCACGAGAAAAGCCTGTCGGCTGCGGCTGCGGAGCCGTTGGTGTGCTCGGCGACCCGGCCGGCCCGAACGAGCGTCCCGAATCTGACGCCGCCCAGATAGGTCGCCGCCAGATCCCGGCTCTCGAGCGTGAGGGTGGGCGAACGGTCGGTTGGACGGCATTCGGCCTTCCCGCCCTCCACTTGTAGCTCGTAGCGACCCGTGTTCCAGGGGCAAAATTCGTCCCGGACCTCGAGGACGATCCCGCCGTCGGACGCGTACGTCCGACCCTCCAACGCGCGGGGCACATCCACCAGTCGCAGCCAGAGCCCGTCCGTGTATTTCAAGTTCAGCTCGCGAGGATGGGCCAGCAAATGGAGAAGCGGCTCGTCGGCTTGCCTGGGCCACGCCTCGACCTCGTCGATGAGGTCATGGTCGAAGCAGAGTCGCCACAGCGCGGCGTAGGCCTCGGGGCTTTCGGCCATGAGTTCGGTCACGCGGAGCACGGCCTCGCCCTCGTTGGGCCATTCGTGCTTGATTCGGTAGAGGACGTAGCCCTCAGCCTCGCCTCGGGCGGACTCGTAAATGCCGAAGAAGTACGGCCCGAACCCGCCGCTCCAATGCTTGTTCTCAGTCGTCAGGTATCGCCACCATTCACCGGGGCGCGAAACCATGCCGGGATATCGGGCGGCCACCCGGTCATAGATCGTCGGGAAGAGCTTTCGGGCGGAATCCCTATCGACGAGTCTCGTCCGGCCGTTCCGCTGGATCGGCGCGAAGAACGTGGTGTTGTGTCGCTTGATTCTCAACGACGTGGCGAACGTCGCCGCGCCGTAGCCGAACCGGCCGTAGATCGCCCCTTCGGAGGCCCAGAGGCCGGCGATGATCTCTCCGCGATCCCGATAGTCATCCAGCTGACGCCGCATCATCGAGGTGAGAATGCCCTGGCGGCGGTGCGTGGTGTGAACCCCGACCACGGTCACGCCCGGCATGGGCAGCTGACCTCCCGGCACGGTCACGGCGAGCGAGTACGCGCCGGCGGTCCCGACGATTTGGCCGCCGTCGAACGCGGCCAGGCTGAGGTCCGGTTCGAATACCAGCCGCTCGCGTTCGATGTCCTCCGCGTCCGCGTGAACGCCGAACGCCGTCTCCGTCGCGCGGTAAAAGACCTCGAGGTCTTCGGCTCCGACTGGTCGGATATCTACGCTCATGTCGTGGGTCCCTCTTCCTGATGGGTGAGCCATCCATTATGGCGGGACGAAAGAGAGCGCAGGCCTATCCTCGCCACATGGCGAACGAACTGCGGGAGGAGGTGCGGCTCACCCGGTTCAGCCACGGTGCCGGTTGAGCGTGCAAGCTCGCTCCGAGCGACCTGGCCCAGGTCTTGGGCCAACTGACCCCAACTGAATATCCGAGTGAAGTGGTGGTCTCTCCCGAGACCGGTGACGACGCCGCGGTCTACGTCTTGCCGTCCGGCCAGGCGCTGATCCAGACCGTCGACTTTTTCACGCCCATCGTCGACGACCCGTTCGATTGGGGGCGCATCGCCGCGGCGAACGCGTTTTCTGACGTGTACGCGATGGGCGGGCGGCCGGTCACCGCGCTCAACCTGGTGGCGTGGCCGGTGAAGGAGCTCTCGCTGGATCTCCTCGCCCGGGTGCTCGAGGGCGGGGCCAGCGTGGCCCGAGGGGCCGGCGCCGTCATCGTGGGCGGGCATTCGATCCACGACCCGGAGCCGAAATACGGAATGGCCGTGACGGGCTTCGCCGATCGCGACCGGATCGTTCGGAACTCCACGATGGGGGCCGGTGATCGCCTGTTTCTGACGAAGCCGCTCGGCGTCGGGATCATCACCACGGCGGTGAAGCGTGGTGTGGCCTCCGATGACCAGCTCCGCATGGCCATCGAGACGATGACGACGCTCAACGCCGCGGCCGCCGAGGCCATGGTGGAGGCAGGAGCCTCGGGTGCGACCGACGTCACCGGGTTCGGGCTGCTCGGCCACCTGCACATCGCTCTGGCGGCATCGGGAGCGGCCGCGCGAATCGACGCTTCGGCGGTGCCGCTCCTTCCCGGAACGCTCGAACTGGCGGAACGGGGCATCGTTCCGTCCGGCACTCGGTCAAACCACGACTTCGTCGCTCCGCACGTCGATTGGGGCGCGCTTCCGACGGACGAGCAGCTGATCCTGGCCGACGCGCAGACCTCAGGGGGGCTGCTGATCGCTGCCCCGGCTGAGCGGTCGAAGGAGCTGGCCGAAGCACTCGCCGCGAGAGGCATCCGTGCCTCCGAGGTCGGGGCCGTTGAGGAAGGCGCCGCCGGACACGTCGCGGTCGAGGGTCGAATCTCTGCCTGACGGCCTGGTCCCCCCTTCGGTCGGCCCTGCGGTCGAATTGCTAAATTCAACTCATCTGGTCGAATTCGTTGACCTGCGAACCATCACTTCGGAGGGGCGGTGATCGAGATTCCGGCAGAGGTCCGCGACGCCATGGTGGTTCACGCGAACGCGTCGGTTCCGAATGAAGCGTGCGGCCTTCTCGCGGGCTCCGAC
>DASVPT010000261.1:0-4212 GCA_036389535.1 Actinomycetota bacterium | reverse complement strand
CGTTCGAAATGGCGCGCTGGTCCTGGGGTATCGGCGCGAGGACTTCGTCCGAGAGACCGTGATCACCAGCGATGACGCGGAGGTCGACGAGGATGGCCTGACGTTCCGCATCGATGTGGAGCCCCACGGCCAGTGGCAGACCTGCATCGACATCGTCCCGCACTCGGACCGAGTGGCCCGCCCCAAACACGGCCACGGGTCGCTTTCTCTCACCAAGGCAGTGCCCAACATGAAGAACAGCCTCGAGCAGTGGATCGCCGAGGCTCCCGAGCTGGAAACGAGCTGGGACAAGCTCGGTCACGTCTATTGGCGAAGCCTGGTCGATCTTGCCGCCCTCCGGTTCTACCCCGACATCCTTCCGGACGCGTCGGTTCCGGCGGCCGGTCTGCCGTGGTTCATGGCGCTGTTCGGCCGCGACAGCGTCATGACGAGCTACCAGGCGCTTCCGTTTCAACCGGAGCTCGCGGAGACGACGTTGCGCGTGCTGGCCGCCCGTCAGGGGACCGAAGTCGATCGGTTTCGCGATGAAGAGCCGGGCAAGATCCTCCACGAGCTCCGGGTCGGCGAGCTCACTCATTTCGGGCAGCGCCCACATTCGCCCTACTACGGCACGGCCGACGCCACGCCGCTTTGGCTGGTGCTGCTGGATGAGACCGAGCGGTGGACGGGGAACGCCGACCTCATCCGGGAGCTCGAACCGAACGCCCGGGCCGCGCTGGCGTGGATCGATGAGTATGGCGATCGTGACGGCGACGGCTACGTCGAATATCAGGCGGGCGTGGAGGAAACCGGTCTCGAGAACCAGTGCTGGAAGGACTCGTGGAACTCGATCCTCTTCAGCGACGGGTCGAACTCGAAGCTGCCCCGCGCGACGTGCGAGATCCAGGGCTACGTCTACGACGCGAAGGTGCGTTGCGCCGGGTTGGCTCGCGAGTTCTGGAACGACCCGGAGCTTGCCGACCGCCTGGAGCACGAAGCCGCCGAGTTGAAGGACCGTTTCAACCGCGACTTCTGGGTGCCGGACCGCGAGTTCTTCGCCATCGCTCTGGACGGCGACAAGCGCAAGGTGGACAGCATCACCTCAAACATGGGCCACCTGCTGTGGAGCGGGATCGTCGACGATGACAAGGCCGAGCCGGTGATCGCGCATCTCATGAGCGAAAAGATGTTCACCGGATGGGGGATTCGAACCATGGCCGAGGGCGAAGGCGGTTATAACCCCATCGAGTACCACAACGGAACGGTGTGGCCGCACGACAACTCGTTCATCGCCGTCGGCCTTCGCCGGTACGGACATCCGGAGCACGCGGCGCGACTCGGCTACGCGATCCTGGAGGCGTCGACGTACTTCGACTGGCGGCTGCCGGAGGTCTTCGCGGGGTACGAACGGTCGCTCACGCAGTTTCCGGTGGAGTATCCGACGGCGTCCAGTCCCCAAGCCTGGGCCACCGGCACGCCGCTGTTGCTGATGACGGTGATGCTCGGCATGGAGCCCACGCCCGATGCGCTCCGAACCGATCCCGTTCTGCCGCCCGAGGTGGCCGAGCTCACCCTGCGCCGGGTTCGGGGCCGGTGGGCAGGTGCCGACGCTGTCGGACGCCGGTAGAGCCGATGCCGCCGCCGACCCGCTACGCCCGAAACGGGGATTTGCACATCGCCTATCAGGTTGTTGGCGATGGTCCGATCGACATCGTCCTCGTCGATCAGTGGTTCAGCAACGTGGACGCCCAATGGGACTTCCCGCCGCTTGCGCGGCTCCTCTCGAAGCTCGCATCTTTCAGCCGGCTGATCATGTTCGACAAGCGCGGGACGGGGCTGTCCGACCCGGTGGGAATCGACGCTCTCCCCACACTCGAGGAATGGATCGACGATCTCCGTGCAGTTTTGGATGAAGTCGGATCAGAACGTCCCGTGCTCCTTTCCGGAGTCGGTGCCTCGCTGATGACGCTGCTATTCGCGGCGACGTATCCCTACAGAACGTCAGCCCTCGTCCTCATTGACCCGTTCGCCCGCGGCTCGCGTGCACCGGACTACTCCCCGGGGCTCCCCCTCGATGAGCTGCGCGCGGCGCTCCCTCGAATTGGAGCGGTCTGGGGCACGCAGGGCGGCCTGGTGAACATCCTGGCACCGACCCTGCTCTCAGATGAACGGCTGGTCGAGCAGTACCAGCGGTACGAGCGACAATCGGCAAGCCCCGGCGCCGCCGTGGCGATGATCGGGATGCTGTACGAGTCCGACGTGCGCCAAGTGCTACCCGCGATCCGAGTTCCCGCGCTCGTCATTTGCCGGGCGAATGGCGCTCGAATCCCTCGCCAGCATGGCGAGTACATCGCGGAACACATTTCCGGCGCGCGGTACGTGGAGATTCCCGGCTCGGAACAGTTCATCTGGGCCGGCGACAGCGACGCGTTGGTCGCCGAAATCCAGGAGTTCGTGACCGGCGCTCGACCGGAGCCCGAGATCGACCGGGTCCTGGCTACGGTTCTGTTCACCGACATCGTCGGTTCAACCAAGCGAGCTGCAGAGCTCGGCGATCGCCGGTGGCGCGAGCTGCTCGCCGAACATGACCGCGATGTCCGCGATGGGCTCCAAAGGTTCCGCGGACGCGAGATCAAGACCATCGGAGACGGGTTCCTTGCCACCTTCGACGGGCCTGCCCGGGCCGTGCGATGCGCCCAGTGGATCCGTGACAGCGTCGCGTCACGCGGCATCGAGGTCCGAGCGGGTCTTCACACCGGAGAGATCGAACTTGCCGGAGACGACGTCGCCGGGATCGCGGTTCACATCGCCGCGCGGATCTGCGCGATGGCCGGGGCTGGAGAGGTGCTCGCCTCGAACACCGTCAAGGACCTGGTTGCTGGGTCGGGCATCGAGTTCGAACCACGCGGCGCCCACTCGCTGAAAGGCGTTCCCGGCGAGTGGCAGATCGTCGCCGCGCTCGGCTGAATCGTCCCGGGCGTGCGCCTATCCTTGACGGCGGGGATGTAGCTCAGTGGTAGAGCACCTGGTTTGCAACCAGGGGGTCGCCGGTTCGAATCCGGTCATCTCCACGAAATCCCCGAACCTCCCCTAGGGCTGAATCACCACCGGCGTTCCGACTCGAAGGATCGGGATCAGCCGTTGCACCGCTTTCGCGCCGACCCGAACGCACCCCGCGCTGACCGACTGTCCCAACGTCGACGGGTTGTTCGTCCCGTGAATCGCCATGATGTACAGACCGCTCGAGGCCCCGGGGTAGTTCACTTGAAGTCCCGATAGGGCGAACACGAACGCGCCGAGCGACCCGGCCGGATTGCTGGTCCATCGATCGGCGACGTGATAGCGGCCGGGTGGCGTGCGCGTGGAGGGCGCGCCGGTCGCGGCAGGCACGCGCATGACCGGGTGGCCCAGCTTCGAAAGCGTCAACTGGTGCTTGGAGAGGTCGACCAAGATCGAGTACTTGATGTGAGTCTTTTTGAGGCCGGCGACCTTGATCCATCCGGTCGCCTTCGGGTTCATCGTGTAGGGAACGGTGACCTTTCCGTACCGTCCGCTCTTGCTGAGCTCCTGTACCCACGCCACCATTCGCGCGCCGAACTTCGCGTACGACGGCATGGTCCCGACCACGGAGCCGCCCCCGGGCTTGGATGTGATGGAAAGCGCGTAGGGGATCTCCACGACGAGCGCGGTCTCGTCCCGCTCATCGGCTTGAGCTTGAGGGAGAGCCCTGACGAACTCGGGAAGCGCCTGGATGTACGTTTTCGGCATTGCCGCGACCCGCATGGGCTGGACAGCTGCCCGGGTCGAGGCGTTGGCCGGCGACAGCGAGATCGCCATGCACGCAATGAATCCCGCGAGCAACCGAGTCGTGACGGGTCGCATATAGGGTTGCTCGACCCAGGTTTCGGAGGAGATAAGAGCGACGCGCGCGTTCCACCCGGTTCACCGCGAATTTCGCCAAGGCCAGCGACAGCCATCTGACCGATGAGATTCGCCCAAAGGGACCGATCGGCCTAACCTGCGTACCGATCTGCTTGACTTGCAGCGGCGGGGTGCGGAAGAGTGACCGAGACTCGAGCCCGGAGCTCAGGATGAACAAGCGATTGCTCGCCTTGACCACCCTTCTTACGCTGGCGCTTCTTCCCGTTCTCCCGGCGCGGGCGGGAAAGCCGTCCGGGGGTTTGACCTGTACGACGCCGGCGGCCGACTTCTGCACCGACTACGTGACGCGCG
>DASVPT010000260.1:0-6395 GCA_036389535.1 Actinomycetota bacterium | reverse complement strand
CTTGGCGAAGGTCGGGTCGAACTCCTCGAGATGAGCGCCGAACTCCGACCCGTAGTCGAAGTCGAACTCGTCCTGGCCGCTCTTCTCGACGGGCATGGCCAGGGCGTACCCATCCGCCTTCGCAGACCGAGCGATCTCCGCGCCGAACTGCTCGTCGACGAGCACCCCGGCGGATTCGCGGGGCACGCCTCCGGCCACCGCCTCCTGGAGTCCCTCGAAGATCACCCGCTTGGCTTCGGAGATTCGCGCCGTCTCCTCGGGAGACGGCGCTCCGGCGATGCCCATGAGCTTCTTCTGGAACGAACCTCGGTGATCGAAGGCCAGGATGAACAGGTTCCTGTCATAGCCGAGCTCTGGTTCTCGATCGGCCATGTCAGCTTTTCGGGGTCAATCGTCGAAGGTCGAAGGGATTCTCGGGTTCGAGCATCTCCACCTTGATCGGGTCTGCCTCCTTGACGAACTCCCGAGCTTCGCGATCCGTCGCGCAGCCCTCCACGAACCCGTAGTGCATCGGCACGGCGATTTGCGGACGGATCGTTTTGGCCAGCCCGGCTGCCTCCGGCACCGTCATCGTGTATCCCCCTCCGCCAACGGGGAGGAACGCAACGTCGGCGCGGACGTCGTTCAGCTCGGGCGCGTGGTCCGTGTCACCGGCGTGGTAGTACGTGTTGTCGCCGAGGGTCAGGATGTAGCCGACCCAGTCGTTCGCCTTCGGGTGGTTGTCCTGCCGGCCCTCCACGACGTTGTAGGCGGGTACGGCGGTGAAGCTGACACCGCCGGCAACGTCGGAGTCGCCGGGCCTGACAGCCTTCACGTTTCCGGAGAGCTCATCCGCCACATCCCTGGGCGCGACGATCGTGGTGTTTCCGCTTCGAATCTTGTCGATGTCTTCCATGACGAAATGGTCGAAGTGGGCGTGCGTGACGAATATCACGTCGGCCGGGTCGGTGGTGGTGACGCCCCATGGATCGATGTAGACGGCGATACCGTCGCCGCGCCATAGATAGGCCGCCTGCTTGAACCAGGTGAACCGCTCGAGCATCCCTTCCTCCTTGTGCCGAGTGAAGCCTCTGGTCGTCCCGCCTCTCCATCGCAGCGTAGCGCTCGGAAGCCGTCACGAAGCGCCCCCTGCTAGCCTCCGTCGTCGTGGAACCGCGGGAAGAGCCCGCCAGAAAGAGCGGCCGCCGGAACCGTTCAACCTTTGCCCTCATCGTCAGGAACCGCGATTTCCGCCTGCTCTTCCTGGCCATGGTGGTGTCGTTCGCCGGCGACTGGTTCCTGTTCGTGGCTCTCGCGGGGCTGGTCTTTTCCCTGACCCACTCACCGGGGTTCGTGGCGATGCAGTTCGCCACGATGACGGTTCCCTTCGCGCTCTTCACGTTCGTCGGCGGTCCCCTGGCCGACCGCCTGAACCGCCAGGCGCTGATGGTCACCGCCGACGTCCTCCGAGCGGTCTTGGCGGCGGGATTCCTCTTGGTCAACCGGCCGTCAGAGCTGTGGATCGTCTTCACGTTGACCGCGCTGATCGCGGCGCTGCAAGCGATCTTCGAGCCGGCTTCGCTGGCATCCGTCCCCAACCTGGTCGACCGAGAGGACCTGGCGCCGGCGAACGTCCTCTCCGCGGCGACGTGGGGAACCATGCTGACGGTCGGGTCAGCGCTCGGCGGCCTGGTGGTCACGGCGTTCGGCAGGAATACGGCGTACCTGGCCGATGCGGGCTCTTTCCTCCTCTCGGCCGCGCTCATCATTCAGATCCGCCGGCCGTTCTCGGAGCCTCGCGAGGAGCATCACGAGCACCCGAGCCTGCTTCGCGCTACCGCCGAAACGGTTCGGTACGCCAGAAAGGACCGGCGCGTGTTGGCGCTGCTCACGGTGAAGGGCGGGTTCGGGTTGGGCGCCGGGGCCATCGCGCTGCTCCCAGTGCTGGCGTTTCAGGTCTATCACGCCGGCGACAACGGCACCGGGATACTCCTCGCCTTCCGCGGTGTCGGAATCGTGGCGGGTCCGTTCCTCATTCGCCCGTTCGTTCGCGACGACGATCTTCGGACCCTCTTTTGGGCCATCGCCGGCTCGTTCGCCGTCTTCGCCGTCTCGTACGCGTTCGTGCCGTGGATGCCGACCATCTATTTGGCGGGGCTGCTCGTGTTGGGGGGGCACCTCGGAGGCGGGGTGCAGTGGACCCTGTCGAGCTACGGACTTCAGCTCCTGGTGCCCGACGCGATCCGCGGCCGGATCCTCGCGTTCGATCAGGCCCTGATCGAGCTCACGGTGGCGGGGTCGGCCACCATCGCGGGCGCGGTGGCGAACTTCGTCGACGTTCGGATCGTGATGCTTGGCCTCGCCGGCGTGGCAGCGACGTACTCCGTCATCTGGACGCTGGCTACCTCGGGGATCCGGCGATCCGGCGCCGTTCGACCGGCAACCGCCGCCGTGTGAGCCTCAGGCCGTTGGCGGAGGCTGGGGCGCTTCGGGCGATCCGCCGCCCGGCGCCGCAGGCGGCGGGGCGGCACCTCCCGGTGCCGGAGCGGGCGGTGGTGATCCCGCCGGCGGGATCGGGCCCGACGTCCCGCCGGGCCTGCCGGCTCCGCCGCCGGCGAAATCGATCCTTGGAGCCTGCTCGACCTGCGCTCGAAGCGCCGGCTCGATCTCGAAAAACTCTTCCTCCTGAAAATTGAAGCTCTTCGCCACGATGTTCGAGGGGAACGACCCCACCCGCCGGTTGTAGTCCTGAACGTTGGCGTTGTAGAAGCGCCGCGAGGCCTGGATGCGGTCTTCCGTATTGGCGAGCTCGGACTGAAGAGCGAGGAAGTTCTGGTTCGCTTGGAGCTGCGGATAGTTCTCGGCGACCGCGAAGAGCTGCCGCAAAGCGGCGACGAATGGACCTTCCGCGGCGGCCTGTTGCGCCGGGGAGCCGGTGGCTCCCGCCGCTGCGGAACGAGCCCTCGCGACCTCCTCGAAGACCTCGCGTTCGTGACTGGCGTATCCCCGAACCGTTTCCACCAGGTTCGGGATCAGGTCGTACCGGCGGCGGAGCTCCGTCTCGATGTTGGAGAAGGAGCTTCGAACCTGGGCGCGCTGCCTGACGAAGCGGTTGTACGACGAGATGCCGACGATCACGACCAGCACCGCGATGGCAAGGATGATCCAGACAATCAACACGGGATGCCCCTTTCGTACTGTCCTGTGGGCGTGCAGTTCGTTGATCCACGCGAGAGTATGACGGAACGCTGAGACCATCGGGAACGAAAGCACACGGCCGTCCACCGTTCAGTGGCGCGCAAACGCGGCGACGCGCGGCAGCGATCGTCCTGACGTGGGCCGTCCTCGCCTCAGGGGCAGGTTGCGGCCATCGGGCCGTGATTCCACTGACCAAGCTGCGCTCTCTGGTGCTGCAGCAGCAAGACGTAGGGCGGGGCTTCATCCAGTACGAATTCCGACCGCAGGATCCCTTCGATTACCGAGCCGGCCCCCTCGATACCGCGAGCGGCACGGGCCGGGAAGCCGGCTGGGTGACGCGCTACAGGCAGCCTCCCACCAGCCGTGCTCGTGGTCCGCTCCTTATCGTCTCCGTAGCCGACGTCTTTCGAACCGAGGAAGGCGCCGAGCGCGGCCTGAACGCGTACCGGAACGATTTCCGTGGTCGGACCGGGGAGTCCAGCGCCTCTCTGATTCGAGTCCCGAAGATCGGAGAGGACCAGGTCGGCCTGACGCTTCGGCAAGGCGCGGGCTTGACACCGATTCGCTATTACCGGATCGCGTGGCGAGATCGCAACGTGGTCGCGTTCATCAGCGTCAGTGGCAAGGAGGGAAACCTCACTCTCCCGGAAGCAGCGCGGCTGGCGCGCCTTCAACAACGGCGCATCGCGTACGCTGGCGGATAAGAGGAGACGCCGAGAAAGCGAGGCGGGAGCCGCCCAAACGTTGACGGCCCCCGCCCCCTCGCGTTCGGGACGCGACTAGACCTCGGTACTGCCAGGCGATCTAGTCGTCGTCGTGGTCGTGCTCCTCGTCGTCACCGCGCTCAACGGCGCCCTTCGGACACGGAGTCACTGAGAAGAGGTCGATCACGGTCTGACTGGGAGGTGAGAAGACCCCACCGGGCTCATCGAGGTCGTACTTGTCGAGGAACGCGTCGGCCTGCTCACACGACGGATTGCGACCGGGCTGGCTCGGCGGCGGGTTCGTGGTGCCGCCTGGTCCGCCCGAGCCTCTCCCGTTCCGCATGTCCGCCCACAGCGCATATGCGGTCTCTCCATCCGGGGCCGTGGTGACCTGGGTGTAGTCGCCCTGGAAGATTCCGGCGCGGAAGTTGTAGTCACTGTTGGACGGAACGTCCGAGATCGTGAAGTTCTTGAAGTTATCCAGGAACTTCTTCCCCCCGAAGTCCTCGGCGGCCGGCTCCTCCGGCGTCAGCGTGGGGGTGTGCAGGACCGTCGCGTTCGGGCTCACGCATTGCCGGGCGCCCGCTGGGAGATCGGCCGGCTTGGTGCCCTCGAGCTCGTTCGCGACGGTGTTGTGCACTCGGGCCGTGTTCGTGATCTGGCACACCGCACCGAAGTACCAGGAGAGGTAATTCCCCTTTCGGCTTCGACTGTCAGGCCACTCCGTCAGCGTCGACTTCGTGTCGAGCCTTCGGTCGTAGAACCCGAGGTGGACGAACCCGGTTCGGCCCACGTCGATCCACGGGAAGTACTGGTCATTGCCCGTGTTTACCGCGTCCGGTCCCTCCGACGGCGGACAGGTGTCTCCCGCGCTGCAATTTCGGTCGGCCGGCGAAGCCGATGCATCGTTGTTGACCCGGGTGGGCCCGATCCAGGTCTCGCCGCCGTCCGTCGACCGGAAGAACCAGATGTCCGCGTTCGTGCTCTGCGGCGTCCCATTGCGGTTGTCCTCGAACGTCACGTACAGATCGTCGGCGAAGCCCCCATCCCGCTTGTCGGCGACGATGTTGGCGGCCGTCGGGATCCGGAAGCACGTGTTCGTGAGGACCTCCGTGGCGGCTTGGCCGCGATCTTCGCAGTCGGGTCGCTCAGCCCCCGACACCGGGTAGTTGATGTCGTAGATGAAGCTGACGAAGAACGGCGGACTGAAGGTCTGACCGCCATCGTCGGAGCGGACGACCAGGTACTGGTTCTCCGCGTTGGTGTTGAAGTTCTCGAAGCCGACCCAGAGCTCACCGGTGTGCGGGTTCACGGTTGGATTGGAGAACTGGTTCATGTTGCACGCCAGCGCGAGACAGAACGCCGCGCTGCCACTGATAGCTACCGCCGGCGACCACGACCGAGCCTGGTCGTCCGAGTAGCTGATCATGATCTCTGCGGGCGCGGTGCCCGCTGTGAACCTGGTCCAGGTGACGTAGATGCGGTCGACGCCGATGCGCCTTCCCACCGGGCACGTCATGACCGCGTGCGTCGGGTCGAAGCAGACTGGTGTCACTCCGGCGGGTCGCTTGCCGGTCGTCATCCATTCCTTGTCCTCGAATGCCGGAGCCGGAGCCGGCCCCGTTCCGTCCACGTCCTCCTGGAAGGTCACGACGCCGTCGCCGGGGACCCGAGGGTCTCCGGCCGCTCCGCAGGTCGTCGGGTTCTGCGTCCTGGAGACACATGGTCGCGACCAGGTGAAGCCGCCATTGGTCGACCGTGAGACGAATACGCCGTTGTCATCTCGCTCTCTCTCGAAGTGGATGTCGGCGTAATAGACGAAGCCATCACGGTCGAAGGCGATGACCGGGTCGCCGCCTCCATCGATGTGGTCGTCGCTGAGGAGAGCTGGGGACAGCAGCGGCGTACCGGCGGTCGGGAAGGCCCGGAGACGGTTATGCCAGAGGCGTCCGCCGTCCGTCGACGAGTCAAATCCCGACGAGCCCCAACCGAGCTGGTAGTCGTTCTGGCCGCCGACCACGTTGCTGGGGATGGTCGGGTTCACCGCGATGCTGGTTTCGTTTTGCGGAAGGCACGTGTAGTCCTGGTTCACCCGAATGTCGTCGCCGACACTCGAGAGCTGGGCGACCTTGTCGAACTTGATGTGATCGATGGGTTTGGGCCGTTCGCCGACGTCCCGAGCGTGTGGGCACTCGGTGATCCCGATGCCCTGGAAGGCAGGGTTGCCGGGTGTGTTGCGCTCGCTCAGAGCGAGGTCCTCGTACTTCTCTTCGAAACGCTCCCAGTTGGGCTTGATGCGGGCCGACGCCGTGCCCATGTTCAGCGACAGCAGCGCCACGATCGTTGCCATGACGCTCGCCAGAGAGATCAATCTCCTCATCGTTGCTCCTTGTTCCGCCTCGGTTTCGAGGCACTGACGTGCTGCCGTTTTGCAGCGGAGGGTGCGGGCACGCGAAGGCACCGCGCGGGACCGATCCTGGAGTGGTGGTTCGACGTCCCCCTTTCTCTGGAACT
>DASVPT010000259.1:0-6567 GCA_036389535.1 Actinomycetota bacterium | reverse complement strand
GTGCAGAGCGTGTTCTCGAGGGCCCGCCGGTTGCTGACCAACGCGCCCAGGATGGAGTTCAGCGAGCGCAGCGTGGCGTCGATGTTTCCCCGGTTTTGCTTGAGCATCCGGTCCAGCAGCCGCTGGACGTCTGCCAGATTGACGATGAGGGAGTCGATGTCGCCGATGTTGCTCTGGAGGCTCTTCCCGATGACGTCCAGGTTGTCGAGGATCTGGCTGATGGACTGGTTCTGCGCGGCGTAGGTGTGCACGACCGTGTCCGCGGAGCTGATGAACGTCTTGATCTGTTGGTCCATCTCCCCCAACCGGCTGGCGAGCACGCCGCCGTTGTTCAGGAGCTGCCGGACCACGACCTCGTTGCCGCCGAGCGCGGTGTTGACGGCGTCGAGGAAGGCGTTGGCCTTCTGCGGGTCGATGGCTCGAAGGATGGGGCCGAGGGTGTTCAGGAACTCGTTGAGGTCGCCGGCCTCAACGGTCTGGTTCTCGGGGATGGTGTCGCCATCCTTGAAGTAGCCGATGGGTTGGTCCACGACGGCGGGAGTGAAGGCCACGGTCTGGGACGCCTGCCCGGGATACAGATACAGGTAGCGCTGTCCGAGGACGTTTCGCCACCGCAGTCCGACCAGGCTGTTCTTCGGAAGCTTCACGTTCTTGTCGATGGCGAACTCGACGATGGCCTTGCCGCGTTCGAGCTTCGCTCCGAGCACCCGCCCCACGTCGACCCCGGCCAGCTTGACCGCGTCGCCCTTGAAGATCCCGGTGGCGTTCCCGAAGACGGCCTGCAGTTTGTAGTCGTTCGAGAACAGTTGGAGGTTTCCAATCTTCAAGCCCAGGCCAACGGTGAAGATCACGGAGACCACCGCGAAGATCAGCACCTTGATGAGCGTGCCGCGAGAGAAGCGCATCGAGGAAGCCATCGTCAGGGAGTGCAGCCCAGCGCGTTGCGGATCGGGTCGAGCGGCGTGCCGGACGGCACGTTGGCGCAAAACTCGGCGAACGGGTTCGTGCCGTTGCCGGCCTGATCGCTGATGAAGTTGACGAACCCCGCCGAGGCGCTCCCGTCGTTGATCGGGGCGCACTCCATCTGCTGGTCCGGCGTGGTCCCCGTGATGCCGTTCCCCGGTTGTGAGAAGAACCGGTTGCAAGGATCGCCGCCCAGCTTGTGGACGTAGTTGTTCAGGCCGCTGACCAGGCTCCGGACGCCCTGCGGCCTGCTGGCCAGCGTTCCGAGAACGACGTCGCCCGCGGCGATCATCCGGTCCCAATCGCGGCGGTTCACGATCAAAAGGTCCCCGAGGTTGTTGGCGAACGGCACGACCGCCTCGAGCGCGTTGCGGAGGTTGCGCTGCGCCTCCGGTGAGGCGTAGACGGGGACCCCTTCGTTCATCGCGTCGGCCAGGAGGTTGAGGTCGACGCCGCGGTCTCGAAGGGCGCCAAAGATGGTTCGGAAGTCGTGGAGGGCCTTCACCTGCGGGGGCAGGGTTCGGGCGAACAGCTCGGCGAGCTGGCTCTGCGCCTTCAGCCCGCGGGCGACGTCACGTCCGTGTCCGCGGGCGCCGATGGCGAGCTCGTGAACCACGGTGGCCAGGTCGTCGGGCGGGATGGCCTGCAGGACGCGGACGCCGTCGGCCAGCGCGTCCTCGAGCTCGGGCCCGATGCGGGCCGCTCTGATTCGGTCCCCGTTCTGGAGGAACGGTCCCGCGTACCGCGGGAAGCGCAGTTCGATCACCTTCGCACCCAGAAGCGTCTTCAGGGTCACCACCGCTTGAGCGTCTGCGGGGACGCGGTACTTGTTCTGAATCTGGAGCGTCATGTGGACGTGCCAGGTGGGGGAGGTGACCAGCTGCTTGTCGACCATGGTCCCGATGTTCACGCCGTTGATCCGGACGTCACTCCCGAGGTCCAGCTGTTGCCCGGCCCGCGGCAGATCGAGGCTCACCAGGTAGTACTTTTGGAACCCGCCGTACGCCCATCTCAGGCCGGCGGCGAACACCGCCACGATCAGCGCCGTGACGCCGAGGCCGTAGAGCCATCTCGGAAATTGGCGCGGCCGCTTGTTCGGCGCCGGCGGCTCGCCGGGAGGAGCGGATCGTGGCCGTGAAGGAGCTTCGATCATCCGGCGATCCTCACCGTGTCACCGCCGCCCCAGAACAGGATCGAGAGGAAGAGGTTCAGAACGACCACCACGACGATGGAGGTGCGAATGGCCCGCCCCGAAGCGACGCCCACGCCGGCGGGCCCACCGGAAGCGTTGTAGCCGTAATAGCAATGGATCGCCGTCACGACGATGGCGAAGATGATCGCCTTCAGCAGGCTGTAGAAGACGTCGATCGGCGGGAGGAACAGGTGGAAGTAGTGCAGGTACGTCCCGGACGAGAGCGAGAAGAACCTCGTCACGATGGCCTGCGTGGCGATGTACGAGGAGAAAAGCGCCGAGAGGTACAGGGGGATGATCGTGATGAGCGCCGCCCAGATTCGCGTCGACACCATGTAGGTGAGCGACGGGATCGCCATGACCTCGAGGGCGTCGATCTCCTCGGAGATTCGGGCCGCGCCGGGCGCGGCGGTGAACGACGTGCCGACCTGTGCGGCCAGCGCCACGCCCGCGACCAGCGGCGTGATTTCACGGGTGTTTGCCCATGACGACACCAACCCGGTGAATGCCTGAGCGCCGATCTGCGAGAGGCCCTGGAACCCCTCCAGCCCGACCTGCGTTCCGGTGAAGAACGACATGGCGAAGATCACGAAGAACGTCCCCGCACCGACCACCAACGCGCCGACGCCGATGGTGATGTCGGAGACGATGGCGGCGATGACCTTTCGATAGTGGAGTGCCGCGGGCATGCTCGCGATGGCCCGGAAGTTGAAGGCCAGCTGATCCATGAGGCTCTCGAATGGCCGGGCGAGGCCTCTGGCCGGCTTCTTGATGGCGTCGCGGACGGGAGTTCGTTCGGGGGCTGCTCGTTCGATCGCCTGGGTCGCCATCGGTCGCTCCTAGAGCTTCTGAGGGATGAAGTTGAAGTAAACGGCGGTGAGGATGAAGTTCATGAAGAACAGGAGCAGGAAGGTGATGACGACCGCCTGGTTGACCGCGTCGCCGACTCCCTTCGGGCCACCCTTGGTGTAGAAGCCCTTGTAACAGGCCACCATCCCCCCAACGAAGCCGAACAGCATTGCCTTCAGCAGCGCCATGAACAGGTCCGGGATCTGTGAGAGCTCGTTGAAGGAGTTGAAGTATGCAGAGGTCGTTCCGTGCTGCGCGACGACGGCGAACCACCATCCGCCGGCGATCCCCGCGACCGAGACGATGGCGTCGAGAAGGATGGCCACCACCATCGCGGCCATGATCCGCGGCATGATCAGCCGCTGGACCGGGTCGATCCCCAGGACCTCCATGGCGTCGATCTCGTCACGGATTCGGCGCGAGCCGAGGTCTGCGCACATGGCGGACCCCCCGGCGCCCGCGATGAGCAGAGCAGTGGCGACCGGCGCCTCCTCGCGAACCACCGCCAGCACCATTGCCGCGCCCATGTGGGCCTGCGATCCGAGCTGGGTGAGGAATGATCCGACGTGGAGCGAGATCACCATTCCGAACGGGATGGAGATCAAGATGACCGGCACCGTGGTGACCTTCGCCAGGAACCACATTTGATCCAGGAACTCCTGCACCGGCCACGGGCGCCGAAACAGCGTGTGCAGGGCCTCGAGGCCGACCGCGAACATTCGGCCCGCTTCTTCGACGAAGTTCACGGGTTTTTGGGCGATCTTCAGACGCGTCGCCATGACTAGAGCACGTCTCCCTTCCAAGCATCCTCGCCGCGGTCCTCACGGTCCCGCGATTCCTCTGCGGTCTGGTCCGCATCCTCCGCGGCGGCCTGCGCTCCTGAGGCATGCGCCGGCTCGTCTTCGGCTTCGACCGGCGCCTCTCCGGCCCCCTGCGTCGGCTGGTCCGCTTCGGGTTGCTCGCTCTTTCCGCGGCGCCACCGCGAGCGGTGCCGTTGGCTCCGGCGGCCGACGATCTTGACTTCTTCCTCCGCGGGCGACTCTTCCGGCTGACTCTGTCCCCCGGCGGCCGGCGCCTCCAGCCCCTGGTCGGGCTGGTCGGTGCCGCGAATTCGGCTGAACGCGGTGGCCAGGAAGCCCTGGTCTTCGCCGCCACTGTCTTCGTCCCGCGCTTCCTCAGGCTCTTCCTGCTCCTCTTCCTCCCGGCGCTCCTCCTGTCGCTGCTTCGCGCTCTCGAGCGCCTCCTCACGGGCCTCGGTGGTCTTGCGCCCTTCCTCTTCGGACTCCTCGGCCTGTTGCTCCTGTTCTTGCACGGCGTCGTCGGGTGGCGCGCCGGCCTGGCGTTCGAGCTCCTCGGTCTCCTCAGCGGTCATCCCAGATGTGGACACGGCGGTCGGCTTGCCGCGGTCGGCCTCCTCGGACATGCCGATGGGTCCCTCGGTCCGACCCGACAGGAACTGCTTCACCGCGGGGATGTCCGAATCGAACATGTCCTTGGCGGGTCCGAACTGGATGAGCTTCCGGAGGTAGAGCATCCCGATGTAGTCGGCGATGCGGCGGGCGGTCGCGATGTCGTGGGTCACCACGATGATCGTGGTGCCGAGCTTGCGGTTCAGGTCCAGGATCAGCTCGTTGAGGAACGCGGTCCGGACCGGGTCGAGCCCCGAGTCCGGCTCGTCGAACATGAGGATCTCGGGTTCGAGAACCAGGCCGCGAGCCAGACCCGCTCGCTTCCTCATTCCTCCGGAGATCTGCCCCGGAAGCTTGGTTTCGGCGCCCTCCAGCCCGACCAGCTTCAGCTTCTCGTTGACGATGTCCCGGATCTCTCGCTCGGGCTTCTTCGTGTGCTCCCGAAGCGGGAACGCCACGTTGTCGTAGATGTTCATGGACCCGAACAGCGCGCCGTCCTGAAAGAGGACGCCGAACTTGCGGCGCACGGCGTACAGGTCCCGGTGTGACAGCTGGGGGATGTTCTTGCCGTCGATCCAGATCTCGCCCTTGTCGGGCATGAGCAATCCCATGATGTGCTTGAGGAACACGCTCTTGCCCGTCCCGGACGGACCGAGGATCAGCGTCACCTTGCCCTTCGGAATGTCGCAGGTGACGTCGTCGAACACCGTCTGTGGACCGAAGGTCTTCGTGAGGCCGCGAATGGAGATCTCGGCTTCGAGTTGGCCGTCGTCGGACTGCCGCTCCCGAGTCTCTTCCTTGACTTCTTGGCCCGCTGTCTCTGTGTCTGCCACGCCTCCCCCTATGCGGACACCGCACCGGTTGGGAGTGACTCAACTGTTCCCCGGCTACCGGGGCTCATGCTGACTCCCGCTTCAAAGTGGAGAGCTTTAACTGATGATGCTCTCCCTACCAATGACTAGTCAAACCTTACTAGGTTGCCCGAGACTGCGCTAGGGCTGCCCGCTGACCCAGGAGCACTAGTTTTCCACGACTTCTGGCGCTTTGCATATCGAATGACCCGGCCCGCGGGTGTGCCGGAGCGCCTGAGGCGGGAGACTGACCAGGTGACCCCCAACCGATTGGTAGACGAGGCGAGTCCGTACCTCCTCCAACACGCGAACAATCCCGTGGACTGGTATCCGTGGGGGCCGGAGGCGCTCGAGGCCGCTCGGCGCCGGGACAGGCCGATCCTTCTCTCCATCGGCTACGCCGCCTGCCACTGGTGCCACGTCATGGCGCACGAGTCCTTCGAGGATCCCGAGACGGCGACCGTGATGAACGAGCTCTTCGTGAACATCAAGGTCGACCGGGAGGAGCGCCCGGATCTCGACTCCATCTATATGGACGCCGTGCAGGCGATGACGGGGCATGGGGGATGGCCCATGACCGTGTTCCTGACGCCCGATGGGCAGCCCTTTTACGCCGGGACGTACTTCCCGAAGGACGACCGGCACGGGCTTCCCGGGTTCAAGACGGTGCTCCGGGCACTTGCCGAGGCGTGGGACCAGCAGCGAGACCAAATCGGCCAGCAGGGCGCACGGGTCGTGCAGAGCATCGGGCGGATCTCGAGCCTTCGGCAGTCGGCGGATCCCCTGGCCGACCCAGTGGTCGCTGAGGCACAGGCCGGACTCCGACGGGCCTTCGACGCCACGTGGGGCGGGTTCGGGGCAGCGCCGAAGTTCCCGCAGCCGATGACGCTGGAGTTTCTTCTGCGCTGCCACCTTCGCGGCCTCAAGGGGTCGCTCGAAATGGTCGAACGGACGCTGGCGAAGATGGCCGAAGGAGGGATTCGCGACCACCTCGGCGGCGGCTTCCACCGCTACTCCGTCGACGGGCGGTGGCACGTCCCCCACTTCGAAAAGATGCTGTACGACAACGCACAGCTGGCGCGGCTGTACGTCAGGGCGTGGCAGGTCACCGGCCGCGAGGAGTTCCGAACAGTCGCCGAGGAGACGCTCGACTATCTGCTTCGGGAGATGCGCCACCCCGACGGAGGGTTCTTCTCATCGCAGGACGCCGACTCGGAGGGGGAAGAGGGGAAGTTCTTCGCCTGGAGCCGCGAGGAATTCGTCGCGGCGGTCGAGCCGGCGGTCGGCGAACCAACGGTGGCGG
>DASVPT010000258.1:0-3054 GCA_036389535.1 Actinomycetota bacterium | reverse complement strand
CGTACCAACAATCCGCCCTGACCGCTTGCAGCCACAGCCATGTTTCCGCCGACCAGAAAGGCGAGCCCGCCAAACATCTTCTTCTCCTTGGGGCGGGTGTCGTCGGGGATCAGCTCACGAATGCGCTCGGCCAGCTCTTCGTCGTATGCCACGGTGCTGATCGTACCCGCGCCGAACGACGACCGAGGTCAGACGCCAGACGACCTCAGTTCCGCGACAAGCGCGCGCCGTTCTCCTAGCCGGAACGTGTCTCCGACAGGACTCGTCCCGAGGATTCGGCGGTCTCGGCTTCGACGGGCACCTTCTTGGTGAGCCTCGTTACCAGAAGCCCGGCAACGACCATCACGCCGCCCACCACCTCAGCCGCCCCGAGGCGCTCATCAAGCGCCAGCACCGCGATCGCGCCCCCGATCACGGGGACGAGGAACCCGTACACAACCGTCCTCGGGATCCCACGATTTCGAATGGCCCAGTTCCACAGCGCATACGCGAGATAGACGGGCCCGACCACCGCGTAGGCCACGATGACCCAGGACCACAGGCTGACGTCGCTCCAGCTCTGGTGCGCCATGGCCGGGAGGCTGACCACGGTGACCAGCAGACCTCCGAATGCGAGCCCGTACGAGATGAGCTCTCGGGACGGATACCGCGAGGTGAGCGGCTGGTTGATGACGCCGTAGGCGCCGAACGCAGCGGCAGCCCCAAGCGAGAAAAGGTCGCCCAACCTTGCGGTGGCGAACGCATCCCAGGCCCGAAGGAACACGGCGACGCCCAGGAAACCGAGAGCGACTCCCACGACCTCCAGCCGGGCTGGCCTCTGCCGGCGGGCAATCCACATGAAGACGACGGCGAAGATCGGATGAGTGGATATGAGGATGGCGCTGGCCAGTGCCGTCGTTCGGTCAAGGCCGAGCACGAACCCCATCTGATACAGGAAGTAACCGGTGAACCCAGACGCGATCAGCGCGGGGATGTCGGCGCGGCGCGGCTTGACTCGGCTGCTCGAGACCCGCAGGACGAGGATCGAGAACGCCACCATCGCGGCGAATCGGATGCCGGTGAAGGCCACCGGGTCGATCTCCCGCCAGGCGATCTTGAACAACGTGAACGTCGAGGCCCACATGAGGGCGACCGAGAGAAGCGCGAGGTCGATGAGAAGAGGCGGCGTCTGGGTGGCAAGCGCGGGTTCCGACCGCTCCGTCCGCATGCCAGGGACAACAGCGGCTGCCTACTGAGGATTCCCGACTGAACCGCCCGGTTGCAGTGGACCCGCTGCCTATTGAAGCGGTCGCGGGCTCAAATCCACCTGCCATACCCGGGTGAGAAATCTCGGTTGAAACTCTGAATCGGCGAAACCTGCTCAATAAGAGGCTGCACCCCTAAACAACAGCACTCCTGCCCGTTCTGTCCTTCAAATCAGCCGCGGTCGGAAGGGCCAACCACCCGTTTGACATCCCCAGCTCCGAAGTCATATGTTTGATCGGATGATTAAGTCATTCGATTAAGGAGGGAAAGACCATGGCCAAGCCGGGTCCGAAGCCGGCGGACGGCAGCGCGGCAGGCACAGGAACAAGAAGCAGGATTGTCCGGGCTGCCCTCGAGACTCTGAAAGAGGCTGGATTCGCAGGGGCCAGCGCGCGGGCCATTGCGAAGAAAGGTGGCTTCAACCCGGCGCTGATCTTCTATCACTTCGGCAGCGTGAACGACGCACTCCTGGCCGGGCTCGATGCCACGAGCGAACAACGCATGGCTCGGTATCAGGAGGCGGTCGAGCGAGCTAAGGACCTTCCATCACTTCTTGGCGTCGCCGCTGACGTCTACCGCGAAGACCTGGAATCGGGCCACATCACTGTTTTGGCCGAGATGATCGCTGGCGCCTCAGCTGTCCCCGAGCTTGGATCAGAAATCGTGAAGCGGATCGAACCCTGGATTCGGTTCGCGGAAGAAGCTGCATCGCGCGCTTTGGGCGACACACCGTTCGCAGGGATCGCGCCTCCCCGCGATCTGGCATTCGGCATTGTCGCTCTCTACCTCGGAATGGAACTCCTCACCCACCTCGAGAACGACCGGGGCAGAGCAGAGTCGCTGTTCGAGGTTGTCGAGAACGTTGCGGGGCTCCTTCTACCGCTACTGCAAACCACAGGGAGGAACCTGACATGACCACGACCATCGCTGATCCGGATCTCGCACCTCACCCTCCGCGACTGATTCAGCGCCCGGTCATGATCCACAGGTGGGACCGCCTGGCGCTCGTCCATCACCCCTATGACCCGGAAGTCATTCAGCGACTTCTGCCGAGCGACTTGCAGGTGGATACGTTCGACGGCGCTGGTTGGGTCGGCATCGTTCCGTTCCGCTTGTCGGTCCGACTCCCAGCGTGGTCGCCGGCTGTTCCGTGGCTTTCCACGACGCTGGAGACGAACGTTCGCACCTACGTCCGCGGTCCTGACGGACGCCGAGGGATCTTCTTCTTCTCTCTTGACGTGTCCAGGCTGCTGGCGGCGCTCGTAGCCGGAACGTGGTACCGGATCCCGTACAGGTGGGCCCGGTTGCGCTTCGAGCGACGTGGCAGCGTCATTCGGTATCAGAGCCTTCGGCGCGAACCCGTACCCGCTCATCTAGATCTTCAACTTTCGGTCGGCCCGTTCGTCGCGCCGATGGACCTCACGGAGCTAGAGCGCTTCCTCGTTTGCAGGTGGAGGCTCTACAGCCCGCGCCCCGGCGGGATCGCCGTCACCGAAGTCGACCACGAGCCCTGGCCGCTCTGGCGGGCAAATGTGGTCACTCTCGAAGAGAAAATGGTCCGCTCCCTCGGACTGCCGCCGATCGAAGCCGATTCCTCTGGGCTGATCGCTCACTACTCCTCCGGCGTCGAGGCCCGCTTCAACCGGCGACGCGCCGTCGGGAATACCCGCTCACCATTACAAGCTGAATCGCGACTTACCGCGGACAAAGCCCCGCCGCGGCCATGGTTGGGTCTGGCTCAAACACCAGCGAGGTGACTGCCGTGGGAGCGTCGCCCGAACTTCCAGATCTGGGTGGAGCGAGGCGGCA
>DASVPT010000257.1:0-2430 GCA_036389535.1 Actinomycetota bacterium | reverse complement strand
CACTCACCCCGGCGATTTCAGTTCGGCCTGGTGTTGGTGATCCCCATCCTGGCCGCGCTCGGCGTGGAGGCGTGGCGAACGCAGCGATCGATCGTCAATCGAGTCGCCATGCTGATTCCCGGATTGGTCGTATGGGGAGTGCTGCCGCATGTCTCGACGGCCGCACCGCGCTATCTGTCGCTATTTCTTCTGGGGGCCGCCGCGGCTGCGGTCGCGCTCGTCGTCACCGCGTTCCGCCCTCTGGGTCTCGCCCTTCTTGCAGCGGTCCTCGCCGTGGAGCTCGCCGTGAGCGGCATATCGGGACAGCACAAGCTGCTGCACGAGCACCAGGAGCGAGTGGCGCCATTCGAGCCACCGTTGATGGCGCCCGTCCGTCTCGATTCGTACATGCGTGCGGGAAAGATCGTCCAGGCGCTCCAGGCGCACCCGGGCGGGCGTTACCTGAGCGTCGACCCGAAGGCGTGGCGACCGTGGGGATACACCGGCCGGCTTCACTCCGACGAGCTGCCGTTGATGGGCGGCCAGCGTTCGATGATCTTCGGCCTGGAGGAGGCGCAGGGCTACAACCCCATCGAGCTCCTGCGCAACTGGATGTTCGTGAGGACGGTCGATCCCAAGAAGATCCGGTATGCGGTGTCGTACTTTCGCCATCCGCCGTCCATCGCCCTCGACCTTCTGGACGTCCGCTGGATCATCGGCAGGGCCGGCGGAGAGCCTCCCGCTCACCCCATCCGAAGGGTGGTGCGGCAGGGGGACTGGCAGCTCTACAGCCTTCCGGATGCCCCAACTCGAGCGTCGGTGATGACGTCGTGGCGAATCGTGAGCTCGCCGGAGGCCGCACTTCGAGAGGTGACGGGCGCGCATTTCAATCCAACCCGAGAAGCCGTACTGGAAGGGAGCGGGGTCCGGCCCGTCGCCGCGGCCGCAGGCGGTGGCTCCGCCGAGACGACCGCGGTCTACCGACAGCTCGGGCCGCAGGAGGCTCGCGTCGATGTGTCGACGAAGCGCCCGGGAGTCGTCGTGGTACGCAACGCGTTCGATCCGAACTGGACCGCATCGGTCGACGGGAGGCCGGCGGTCATCTTGCCCGCCGATTACCTGGTGCAGGGAGTGAAGGTCCCGGCGGGCCGCCACACCGTGGTTCTCCGCTACGACGACCCCGCTGTTGGATACGGGCTTTTGGGGTCCGCTCTCGCCCTGCTGGCGGTGGCGATCGCCGCACTCGCGCTGTCCGGCCGAATCCGAATTCCGATGCCGAGAAAATCACCGAACGATCCGCTTGGGAGCAACGGCGCGCCGGTCGAACCGGCGCCTGAATGAGACGGGCCGCCTTCGCGCCGGGCCAACTCCCATGAGCGACTCCGACGCGCCGCCAACCGTCGGAGTCAGGGCGGCCGTTCACACGGTTCTCGGACCCGCGCTGATCTCCGGGTCGGTCCTGGCGGTGCTGTACCTCTTCGCGTTCCGCGGCCGGATCTCGATTCAGTACCCGGACGTCCTTCCGTTCTGGCTCCCGACCTACTGCTTTCTGGGCAAGTCGCTCGCGGCAGGATCGATTCCGCTGTGGAACCCGCATGTCATGGGGGGCGTCCCGTTCGCGGCGGACCCCCAGTCCGGGTGGATGTACCTCCCGGCCATGGCTCTGTTCACGGCGCTGCCGTGCCATGTCGCCATTCGCTGGTTCATCATCCTCCAGCCACTTCTCGCCGGACTGGGTGTCTACTGGTTTCTGACCAAAGAGGGACTCTCCAGGCCGGCGGCCACCGTTGGCGGCCTGACGCTGGCGCTTCCGCTTGCCGGTTCACATCTCGTCTTGAACCTTCCCTTTTCCGGGACCCTTGCGTGGACGGCGCTCGTCCTGGCGGCGGCATCGCGATATGTCCACGCGATGTCGCCGTCGCGACGTCTGATGTGGTTGGGGTTGACGGCCATCGCGTGGGGCCAGGTCGCCGCGGCAAGTCTCAGCGACGGCCTCGTCATCGGCACCGCCGCCCTTGGCGCATATCTCATCGCCGCCGGCATTCGCGAGTGGAGGAGCGGGCGGCGATCGCCGACCGAATTGCTCTTGCAATTGGCGCTGGTGGTTGCGGCGCTTCCGCTGGTGAACCTGGCGTACCTCCTCCCGCGGCTCGCGTATCTGCCCAGAACCAGCATCGCGATGGGCTACCACCGGCTGGATGAGCTGACGCGTCAGCTCACGGGGAGCCGCGGCGAGTACTTGCCGTTCGAAGGCGGCACCGGTCCGGCCTGGCCGGCACGTCTGGCGCTCTCGCCGGGCGTGTACCTCGGGGCGACGTCGCTCGGCCTGCTGTTCGCGGGGTGGCGGGCGTCGCGACTTCGACACCTCACGGCAGGATTCGCCGCGTTCGGTCTTCTCTGCTACCTCCTCATGCTTCAAGCCGTCGCCAGAGTCATCGCCCCGGTCCTTCC
>DASVPT010000256.1:0-3188 GCA_036389535.1 Actinomycetota bacterium | reverse complement strand
ATCTCGGCATCGTCGAACGTGGGGAAGGACCGAATCGCCGTCCTGCGGTTCACCTTCGAGCTGGCCGACATCACCCATCTTTCGAGCATCCTGTCCGCGGCGAGACGCGTGGACGGGGTGTTCGACGCGTATCGGGTCCTGCCGGGCTGAGCCGGGCGTGCGCCTGGTCCTTCAGCGAGTCTCACGAGCCGCGGTTCGAGTTGGAGGAGGCACGGTCTCGGAGATCGGTCCGGGGCTCCTGATCCTGGCCGGCGTGGGGCGGGAGGATTCCGGCCCCGGCGACGCCGAGATCGAATGGCTGGCCGGGAAGGTTCACAACCTCCGGATCTTCGAGGACGGCGACGGCAAGATGAACCGCTCAGTTGCCGAAACGGGCGGCGAGATCCTGGTAGTTCCTCAGTTCACCCTGTACGGTGACGTCCGCCGCGGACGGCGGCCATCATGGGACGCGGCGGCATCTCCGGAGGTCGCCCGAGAACGGGTTGAGCAGTTCTGCGCCGCGCTCGAGGTGCTCGGGGCAACCGTTCGGCGCGGCGCGTTTCAGAAGCACATGGAAGTGGAGCTGGTGAACGACGGCCCCGTGACGATGCTGCTGGAAGGTGGAGAGCCCCGCACCTCCAGGTGACTGCTGGGTCAAAGGGTGTTACCCGACGCGGGCGAGCCAGTCCTTGGTCAGGGAGGCGTACACGGGTATCCCAAGAGTTTCGTAGCCAATCAACGCTTCCTCCAGCAGGGCGACGCCGCGTTCCCGGTCACCAGGTCCATCCCGATCCAGCAGCATCGCTCCGAAAAACCGCCTGATGTCGAGCGCTTCGATTCTCGCCTCGGTGCGGTCCGCAAACTCCAAGGCCCCCTTGAAGTAGCCCTCGGCTTCATCCAACCTGCCGGAGGCCGCGGCCGCTATCCCCGCCGAGCAGAGGTACGTCCGTCCATCGAAGTTCACCGGCGCCTCCAGCGTCGTCGCCTGAATCGCGAGGTCATAGAGGTCGGTCACCTTTTGACGATCGCCCAGTACGTACCATGCGTCGATGGCGTAGGACAGGGCACTCCATCGCCCCAAGCCATTCGTCAATCGCCCCATCGGCAGGTAGGGCTCGACCTCTCTCCAGGCCTCGGTGGCTTCCTCGAACTTCCCCATATAGCTCAGAGTCCGAAAAAGCGTGGCCTGCCCCCACCCGGAGAGAACGCTGGGTTGATCGAGCTGTAGGCCCTTCCTGGCCTCTTCCGCGGCACCGTCGAGGTCGCCGGTCAAGAACTTGCTCCCCGCGATCAAGACGTGCGACTGACCCAGCCACGGGAGGTCGTAGCGTCGGCAAATCTCGAGGTCCTCGTATGCGAGCCGCAAGGCCGTTTCGGGGTCACCGCCCGGAATGATGGCCGCGAGCCTCCGGACCCGATGGGCGAACATGACGCCGCCCCCGAACCCAAGCCGAGTGGACAAGTCCATCAGCTCATCGACGTAAAGGTTTGCTTCCTCAAAACGGACCGCCGTCGCCAATCCGAAGCACACGAATGCCAGGGCAGAGGCGTAGTTCCATTGCGCCTTGGATTCTCGTAACAGGTCGCAGGCTTCCAGCCCTACTTCGATTGACCGGGACGTGAAGGCGTACGCGAACAAGTGGGCGGCCTGCGAGGCCATGACCACACCCAGGAGCTTCCTGTCGCCGATCCGGGACGCGAGGTCGACGGCCTGGTCCATCATGGGCTTGGACGTCTCGTATTCGCCCGCCCAGCCGAGACCGGTGGCAGCGTACGCCAGCAGCACCGCCCGCTCCGGGTTTTCCCGTTCGCCGATTGTTGCCAGTCCCCGCGCCGCGGTTTCGACCACATCTGCCCAACGGCCTGCCCAGCCGACCTGAAGCACCATCTCCGTGGCCACCGTCGCAATCGCCTGGACGTCTTCCAGCCGCTCATAGGCGGCGAAAGCCTCGCGCCAGTGGATCAGCGCCTCGTCGAAACGACCAAGGCTCCGCTCAGCCCGCGCCAGGCCGAGCCGAACCTCGGCGGTCGCTCTCTCATCCGTCGGGTCGGCGAGGTTGACGGCCTCTTCGTAATACCGAAGCGCGTCCTCGAATGCTGCACTTTCCAGCGCCCGCTCTCCCGCCAGCAACAGGTACCGGAGCGTCATGCCAGGATCGTCTCCACCGCCTCTCATCAGGTGCTCGACGATCTCGGGTGAGCGATCCTTCACATCCTCCGCGTAGACCTTTTCGAGCGCCTGGGCGATCCGGCTATGCAGTCGCCGGCGACGGGGCACGCTCATTCCGCCCAGGAGGGTCTGTCGGATCAACTCGTGCACGAATTCGTACCGGGTCTCGGTGGGCTGATCGGAGAGGGGCTGCACCAGCGAAAGGCGCTGGGCCTCCTCGATCGCGTCGAGCAGATCGTTCTGCCCGACCTCTTCCAGCGTCTCCAACACCTCGTAGTCGAACGTCCGGCCCAACACGGCTGCCGCGCCAAGCGCCTTAAGGGTGCCGGCACTGAGACTCTGCAGTCTCCGGCCAATGACGAGTCGAACGCTCTCGGGAACCTCCAACTCGCCGATGGCGATGTCACCAAGCCAACGGCCGTCTTGGTCGAACAGCCGTCCCTCTTCGGCCAAGTGGCGAAACACCTCTTCGACGAAGAAGGCGTTTCCATCGGTCTCGTGGTAGATGGCGCTGGCCAACGCCTTCGGCGGTTCCTCTCCGCCCAGGCGTTCGAGCATGGTGCGGACTCCCTCCTCTGATAGACGCTTGAGCAGGATGCGGTGTGCCAGGCGCTGACGGACAAGGTCATCGAGGACTCGGCTGAACGGCCGGTTGACGTCGAGATCCACGCTTCGGTACGTCCCGAGAATGAGCACGGGTATGTTGGCGAGCCCTCGCGCCACGTTCTGCAACAGGGACACGCTCGACTCGTCGGCCCAGTGCAGATCGTCGAAGATCACGACGAGCGGCCTTGTCGCCGCAGCTCTGGCCACGAACTCCCCAATGCTGTTGAACAGATACCGGCGCTCCTGTTCAGGAGGGAGCTCGAGCGCGGGCGGCAGGTCCTCGTAGATATGGCGGAGTTGGGGCATGACCTTGGCGATTTCTCCACCGGCGTCGCCCAGGGCGAGACGGAACGTGTCGCGATCGACATCCTTGAGGGCGGCTTCCAGGACCTCCAGGAACGGAAGATAGGGAGCAGGGGAGTCCATGTCGTAG
>DASVPT010000255.1:0-12312 GCA_036389535.1 Actinomycetota bacterium | reverse complement strand
CTGAACAAAGTCGTGGGCGCCAGGATGTTCGTCGGTGAGCTTTCCTCGACGGATCCCGAAACCCGGCTTCGCGCGGTTGCCGTGTTGGGCGTGATGAGAGGGGCGATTGCGGTCGAGGCCCTGATGACCATGGTCACCGATCCGGACGTCCGCGTGCGAACCCGCGCCGTGACGCTGTTGGGTCGCCTTGGCGATTACCGGGCTGTGAAGGTGCTGAAACGCGTCTTCACCAGCGATCCGGTTTCGGATGTCGCGGCCGCCGCCGAAGAGTCGCTGCGAGCGCTGGGGGCGCTCCCCGACGTGGCGCCGAGCGCGATGACCGAACCGAGCCCAGCCGACGTCGACCCGTCCCTTGGCGACGGCGATGGTCTGCCGGGCCCCGATGGGTTCCACGACGCGGCGTTCGGCGGCCCCGAAGAGTTCCCGGAGCCCGGCGGTTTCACGGGCCCCGGCGATTTTTCGGATCCCGACGCGGGCGATTTCCCGGAACCCGATTCCGGAGATCTCCCGGAGCCCGATTCGGGAGATGCGCCCGAGCCCGACTCGGGAGATTTTCCCGAGTCGGAAGGCTAGGGGACCTTCGACCAATAGCCTCTGGCGTCAACCTCCCATACCCTCGTAGGACAAATGGCGGACGAAGAGAGCGGCGAACGGGAGCTGGCGCCCGCTGAGGTCGAGGCGGCGCTTGGATCCACCGATCCTCAAGCGAGGGCGCAGGCACTCCTGCGTGCGAGGCGGGAAGCCGGCCTCGAGCGAATCCTGGTTCAGGCGCTGGAGGACGACGAGCCTCGCGTTCGCCGGGCCGCGGTTCGGGCTCTCGCCGCGCTCCGGGGTCCCCGAGGGACACGCGCGCTGATGCACGTTGCTGCCCACGACCTGTCCGCGGTGGTCCGAGCAGAGGCCATTTCGGCGCTCGGCCGCATCCTGGCATCGCGCTCGCCTGACGTTTCGATCGTGGAGGAGCCGGTCGAATAGGGTTCCGCAGCTCGCCGGTCCACGAATCCCAGCTCTGTGGGCGATTCGAGCCCGCTCAGATCTTCACGCTGATTCGCTGAGGTAAGACCTCGAAAGTGGCCGGCGTTCGGCCAAGGATGCGGCCATCGGCCTCGACCAACAGAGGACGCTCGGTCTCGACGCTAATGGTCCGGCCTCGTGTCTCGGTGACGTTTCGGTGAGGCACGTGCTCCCCTCGATACATCTTCGGCAATTCCGTGAAGGCCTCTGACTTTGGTCCGGTCATTACCAGCACATCGAGCACGCCGTCACTGGGCCATGACCGAGGCGAGACCATGATGCCGCCCCTGTGGAACTGGCAGTTCGCCACAACGACGTCCCGAACCACCTCATCGATCGACCGGCCGTCGACCACGACTCTTCCGCGAGCCGGCCGGAACCGCGCCAGCGCCAGCCAGAACCCCAGGAACTGCCGCACGCGTCCGGACCGGTTTCCGAATCGTTCGGCACGTGCCTGCATCGACGCTCCCAGTCCCACCTGCGCCACGTTCGCGAAGTATCGGGTGCTCTGGCCGTCGCCCCGGAGTGACGCGCATGTCACCTTGCCCACGTCCACCGCGATGGTGCCCGCACCCTCCATATGACCGGCGGCACGCGGGAGATCTGGTGGAAGCCCGAAGGTTTTGATGAAGTCCACTTCCCCTCCCGCGGGAAGCACGCCGAGAATCGGACGATCGGCGCTCGATTCGGCGCTCATCATCCCGTTGATGATGTCGTGATCGGTGGCGTCGTCACCGAGAGCAACGACAAAGCGTTCCCCACTCGCCAGCGTGGCGCGCGCCGCTTCGGTCGCGGTCGGTTCGTCTTCCACCTCCAGCACACGGCTGGCGAGCCCCTTGTCATCGAGCAGCCGGAGGGCTCTGGAAACATCGGCCGGAACTCTGTGGTCGGCGATCACGACGAGTGTTCCAAAGGGGCTGCTCACGTCCGGGTCTCGAGCGAGCCGGTCGGTTCAGGAATCGCCTTGCCGACGGGCGAATTCCTCGAAGAAGCGGCTGGCCGTCGGCCCTCGTTGGCCCTGGTACTTGCTTCCGCGCGCCTCCGCGCCGTACGGCACCTCCGCGGAGGAGGTCAGCCGGAAAAACGAGATCTGACCGATCTTCATGCCCGGGTAGATCGTGATGGGGAGGTTCGCCACGTTGGACAGCTCGAGCGTCAGGTATCCGTCCCATCCCGGGTCGACGTAGCCCGCGGTCGAATGAATGAGCAGACCGAGCCGTCCGAGCGAGGACTTTCCTTCGAGCCGGGCGACGAGGTCATCGGGCAGCCGGACCCTTTCCAGCGTCGACCCGAGGACGAACTCTCCCGGGTGAAGGATGAACGGAACGCCGTCGTCCACCTCGACCAACTCCGTGAGCTCCGGCATTTCCTTCTTCACATCGATGTACGGGTATCGGGCGTTATGAAAGGTGCGGAACGTTCGGTCCACATGCAGATCGACGGAGGACGGTTGGACGCATGCATCGTCAAACGGGTCGATCTGGATGCGGCCGGACGAGACCTCTTCGCGGATGGAGCGGTCGGACAGGATCATCGGGCCGAGGTTACAATCTCCGCGCTTCGCGGATCGCGGAGCCACCCACGCGGATGTAGTTCAGTGGTAGAACGCGAGCTTCCCAAGCTCGAGGCGGGGGTTCGATTCCCCTCATCCGCTCCACCGCCGCCCCGAAAGGACCAGCGGCGCCGTGGGGCAGAGATCCTGAACCGGGCAAATCTCGCATCTCGGGCGGCCGGCGCGGCAGATCTGGCGTCCCAACCGAATCATCCCGACGTGCATCGATACTCGGAGCCGGGCGGGAACGAGCCCCTCCAACAGGGCGTGCGCTCGAATGGGATCCGCCGTGCCGGGGATGAACGCCAGTCGCAGGGCGACGCGGTACACATGCGTGTCAACGGGCAGCGCCGGACGTCCCAGCGAGAAGCCGAGAACGCAGGCGACCGTCTTGGGCCCGACGCCGGGCAATGACAACAGATACTTGGCGACCCGAGCCGACGTGGCCTTTTCCATCCACCCCAGGCTGAGCGACCCGCCCTCTCGTTGCCGGATCTCTTCGAGAATCGCCAAGATGCGGGCTGCCTTGATCCTGGACAGACCGCCCGGCCTGATGGCCGCCTCCAGGTCTGTCTCCGGCGCTTCCGCGACGTCCTCCCAAGACGGGAACCGAGCCCGCATCGCCGCAAAGGCCCGATCGCGGTTCAGGTCGCTGGTGTTTTGTGAGAGGACGGTGAGGATGAGCTCCTCGAGGGGCTCGCGCCTGACCGGAGGGTCGAGCGGGCCGAATCTCTTCCGAAGGCGGCGATGGACCTCTCGAACTCGAGGGACTGCGTCGTCGGCCGGCGGCGCGGTTCGGGGCACGCCCCATGATTACATCCCTCGTGCGGCGTTCCGGAACAGCGTCAGATGCGGGAGGAACGTGAGGGGAACGGTGGCCGTCGGGCCGTTCCGATGCTTTGCCACGATGATGTCGGCCTTTCCCTTCGTTTGAGGATCCTCTGAGTCATCGCGGTGGATGAACATCACCACGTCGGCGTCCTGCTCGAGGCTTCCGCTTTCCCGCAGGTCGGACAGCTGCGGACGCTTGTCGGCGCGGGTCTCGGGATTGCGGTTCAACTGCGAGACCGCGAGCACGGGAACGTCGAGCTCCTTCGCCAGGAGCTTCATGGAGCGGCTGATCTCGGCAACCTCCTGTTGCCGGTTTTCGACCCGCCCAGGACCCGACATGAGCTGGAGGTAGTCGACGATGATGAGCCCAAGGCCTTGACGGCTGGACGCCATGCGTCGGGCCTTCGCGCGGATGTCCACGATGGTGACGTTGCCCGAGTCGACGATGTAGAGCGGCGCCTCGTGGAGCACCTCGGCAGCCTCCACGATCCGGCTCCATTCTTCCGTGGCCACGCGTCCCGAACGAACCTTGTCCCAAGGGATTTTCGCCTCGCCGCACAGGAGCCGCATGCCGATCTCGAAGCGGGACATCTCAAGGGAGAACATGGCGACGGACTTACCGTCAACCGCCACGTTCCGGGCAATGTTCGTCACCAAGGACGACTTCCCGACGCCCGGTCGGGCGGCGATGATGATGAGGTTTCCCGGCTGCAACCCGGAGAGCAGCTCGTCCAGGTCGACGAACCCGGTCGGGACCCCGGAGAACTGGCTGTCGCGTTGCTGGATGTGCTCGAGGGCGGCGATGCTCTCGTCCACGAGCTCCTTGAGCGGGACGACCTGGTCCTTCTCCTCCTGTCGAGCGACGCCGTAGATCAACGCCTCCGCTTGATCGGCGGCTTTTCGAGGATCCTCCGGGACGGCGTAGGCCATCGACATGATGTGTGAGCCGGCGTCGATCAGCCGCCTGAGGAGCGCGTTGTCCGCGACGATCCGCGAGTAGTAACCGGCGCTCGCCGGAGACGGGACGGTCTCCACGAGGTTGTAGACGTAGAGAGGACCGCCGACTTCCCCGAGCGTGTGGCTCCGCTTCAGCTCCTCGACGCACGTGATCGCGTCGACGGGTTCGCCACGGGCGTAGATCCCCAGGATGGCGTCGTAGATCTTTTGGTGCGCCGGGCGGTAGAAGTCCTCACGCTTCACTGTCTCGACGACCGCGGCGATCGCCTCGGGCGACAACATCATGGAGCCGAGGACGGACTCCTCTGCTTCCAGGCTGTGCGGCGGCACCCGCTCGGGGCGCCGTCGAACCTCTTCAGCGATTCTCGCCATCACCGTGCGGAACCTAAAACGTTGGTCCCATGAAGATCCAGAGGGAACGCCTGTGAGCGACCAGGGGAAACCGTGGGGAAAGTGCCCGCGAGCAGCGGAAACGCCGCCGTGAAGTTGTCGGTCCTCTTGAAGGGGTTGGGCACACCCGGATGCTATCGGGAGACAGTGACACGACCTGACCTGCGCCGATGCGCGGCGCCGGCCGTACGGCAGGGGCTTACTGCGGCACGACCTCCACCGTGACCGCCGCGTTCACATCCGGATGGAGATGAATGACGACCTCGTGGGTACCGATGCTTCGAATGGGCTCGGGCAAGTGAACAGCCTTCCGGTCGATGCTCACCCCGGAGGCTTTCTCGATGTGCTCCGCGAGCGTGTGAGCCGGAAGGCTGCCGAAGATGCGGCCGCCCTCGCCGGCCTTGACCGGCACACGAACGCTTGACGCCGACAGCTTCTCGGCTGCCGCCCGGGCGGCCTCCAGCGTCGCCTCGACGCGCTTCTCATGAGCCTGTTTGAGCCGGGCCGCGTGACGAACAGCCCCCTTGGATGCGGCCGAAGCCATCCCCTTCGGGATGAGGAAGTTGCGGGCATAGCCATCGGCGACGTCGACGACGTCGCCCGGGTCACCGAGCTTCTCCACGGAACGCTGGAGGATGATCCTCATCGCGCGGTATACGGGAGCAGCGCCATCTCTCGCGCGTTCTTCACGGCCGTGGCGACCTCGCGCTGGTGCTGCGAGCAGTTCCCCGTCACCCGGCGGGCCCGGATCTTGCCACGATCCGAGACGAACTTGCGAAGGAGCATGACGTCCTTGTAATCGACGTAGGCCGCCTTGTCCTTGCAGAACACGCAGAACTTCTTCTTCTGCTTCTTCTGCCAGCCCTTCTCCTCTTTCTCTCTGCGCTTTCGTTGAGCCTTAGGCATCTATTGGCGTTTCCTCCTGCGGACCGCCGACCCCGATCGAGACGTTCTGCGACCAATCGGGAGCGGCAGCCCCTCGTCCCTGTCGTTCTACCTTCGCCGTCGCCCACTTCAGGCTCGGCGCCACTTCCTCTGCTTCGATCTCGACCTTGGAGCGCCGCTCGCCCTCCGGGGTCTCCCAGCTGTTCGTTCGGAGGCGGCCCACCACCACCACGCGACTTCCCTGCGTGATGGACTCGGCGATGTTCTCGGCGAGCGACCGCCACGCAGTCACGTCGAAGAACGAAGTGTCTGCATCCTTCCACTGCCCCGATTCGTCCCGGACTCGCCGGCTCACGGCAACGCCGAACTTCACGAGCGCCGAGCCGTTCGGCGTGTACCGAAGCTCGGGGTCGCGGGTCACGTTCCCCACGATTGTGACCTGGTTGTCCTGTGCCATCTTCATCACCACCCTCGTCGTTGCCGTCTCCCAGCCGATGGCGTGCTGGAAGAGGGGAAGGTCTAAGCCGCTCCCGCCTGCCGGGACGGCAATTCCGGCCGAACCACGATCTTGAATCGCAGGACCTCGTCCGCGAGCGCCAGCACGCGGTCGAGCTCCTTGACGCTCTCGGGGTCGGCCAGACATTCAACGATCACGTAAAAGCCTTCGGTTTGCTTGCGGATCTCGAACGTGAGGCGGCGCTTTCCCCACCGATCGACCCGGCCGATCTGGCCCCCCCGCTGGCCCACGATGGCGCCAATCCGGTCGGTCACTCCCCCGACCGCCTTGTCGTCGGCGTCGGAGGGCAGGATGAGCATGATCTCGTACGTGCGCACTCGGCCTCCTCTGGTCTCTGGCGGCCCCCGTAGGAGCAGGAGTATGAGATCGTCCCATCGTATCAGCGGCCTCCAAGCCGCCTCTTCTCGCCATGGCAGCCCGGATCCTACCTCCGGGGTCTGACACGGACTGGGCTACACTCCTCAAAGAGAGCCGTGCACTCAGCGAAAGGAGGCGCGAGCCGAATGTCTGTCACCGTGCGCGACGTACGGGGGTTCAAGGAGCGCGGCGAGCGATTCGTCATGCTCACCGCCTACGACTTTCCCACCGGCCAAATCCTCGATGAGGCAGGGGTCCCGGTGATCCTGGTCGGGGACTCGCTCGCCCAAAATGTCCTCGGCTACGAAACCACGCTTCCCGTCACCATGGACGAGATGCTCCACCACTGCAGAGCGGTCGCGCGCGGCGCTGAGAACGCACTCATCGTCGGCGACATGCCGTTTCTTTCGTACCAGACATCACTCGAGGATGGGATTCGCAACGCCGGCCGCTTCCTGAAGGAAGGCGGCGCCCATGCCGTCAAGGTCGAGGGCCCGACGATCGAGTTGACGTCGGGCCTCGTGGACCGAGGGATCCCCGTCATGGGACACATCGGTCTGACCCCGCAGTCCGTCCACGCCATGGGCGGCTACCGCGTGCAGGGGAAGACCGATGAGGACGCGGCGCGGCTTCTGAACGAAGCGCACGCGCTGGAGAAGACCGGAATCTTCTCACTGGTGCTCGAGGGCATTCCCGCTGACGTGGCCCACCGGATTACCGAGACCGTTTCGGTTCCGACGATCGGAATCGGCGCCGGGCCGCACTGTGACGGACAGGTCCTCGTCCTGACGGATTTGCTCGGGCTCGGTGCCGGAAAATATCCGAAGTTCGTCAAGCCGTACGCAGACCTGCGAGGGGAGATCGCTCGCGCTGTCGGTCAGTTCCGCGAAGAGGTGGCCGCGGGCAAGTTCCCCGACGAGAGCCACTCGTACAAGTAACCGACGCTCTCCCCGACGCCCGTGAGGCGCCGGCGTCCAACTTCAGACGGATAATCCATCCGTGCGGCCGGGACCCAAAACTGCCACCGCTGCGACCGCATCACTGCTCGTCGTGCTCACGGCCACGACCCTGACACTGCTCTTCGGGTGGCTGGTCAAGGCACCGTGCGCCACGAACGACTGGACGGACGGACGACAGTACCGGCGCCTTTGTTACTCCGACATTCCACCGCTCTTTGGGACCGAGCACATGGACGAGCGACGGCTCCCCTATCTGGACCCGTGTCCGGCCCAACCAAGCAACTGCGACGAGTACCCCGTTCTCACCATGTACTTCATGCGGCTTGCGGCGTCGTTGTCCCGGCCCACCGCTTCCGCGTTCTTCGCCGCGAATGCAGCGCTCCTCGCGATCCTGGCGTACCTCACTGCCTGGATGTTGTTCAAGCTGGTCGGCGAACGCGCCCTGTACTTCGCACTCGCCCCGACGCTGCTCCTGTACGCCTTCATCAACTGGGATCTTCTTGCCGTCGGCCTGGCCGCCGCCGCCACGCTGGCTTTTGCCAGGCGAAGGGATTGGGCTGCCGGCATCCTGATCGGCTTGGGAGCGGCGGCGAAGCTTTATCCAGCCCTGCTCCTGATTCCTTTCGCGTTGCAGCGCCTCCACGAACGGGACCGCCGCCGCGCCGCGGCGATCGTGGGCTGGGCCGCCGCCGCGTGGGCGGTGGTCAACATCCCGTTCGCCCTCGCGGCTCCGCATTCGTGGTCGACGTTCTTCCGCCTCAACGCGGATCGTCCGATCGACTTCACCAGCGTGTGGTACGTGGCGTGCCATCGGGGGCAGGAGGGAAGCACCTGCACCTGGTCTCCTCATCTGGTCGACGCCATTTCCTTGGCCGGTTTTGTCACCTTCGTCACTGCGGCATGGTGGGCGAGGCGCCGCCGCGACCCGAGATTCCCCCGCTGGTCCCTGGCCTTTCCCCTCATTGCCGCCTTCCTGCTGACCAACAAGGTCTATTCGGCCCAATACTCGCTGTGGCTTCTTCCCTGGTTCGCGCTGGCGCTCCCCAACCTCCTTCTCTTCGTCCTTTTCGAGGCGGCCGATGCGGCGGTTTTTCTGACCCTCTTCACGTGGTTCGGAAGGCTGGAGGCCGAACGCGGCAACATCTCGTTTGCGGGATTCCACGGCTCGCCGCTCGTCGCGCTCAAGATCGCCATGGTCGCCCGGGGAGCCATCCTCCTGGCGTCGATCGTGATGTGGACCCGTCGCCGGGGCGACGGACCACTGATCAGGGTGGGCTCGCATTCCGATACCGCTCGAGCACCCTGGCCGGAACCCGATACACCCTTACCCCTCCTGCCGAGCTCGGACGGGGATCGATCGTCCTGAAGAGTCCGTCCCATACGGTCTCCGTCTCCGCCGCGACGATCAGGGCGCTCACGTTGTGCGCTCCGACGAAGGCCCGAAGCTCATCGTCCGCCCGGGGAACGACCTCACCGGTGTACAGCGTCTTCACGATCGGCCAGGCCGAGAACGCCTTCGGCGGCACCACCGTCACGTACCCGCCGGCCATTCGGAAAGCGAAATCGGACTGCACCTGCCACAACATGCTCTGGCCTCGGTCCCCGTACGGGACGATCACCACGGTGTCTCCCGGATGCAGGTACTGGCGAAACGCGCCCGAGCTGAAGAACGACGGGGAGCTCAGCGGAGTGCTCCAAAACAGCCCCGACCAAGCGGGCATCAGGGAGACCACGGCGAGCGACATCAGGACGGCTTTCGCCCACCGAGGGACGCCGCGGTCCGCAAGCCAGAACGCCGCCATCAAGGCAACCACCAACGCGATGTACAGGGGGAACCTCGCCGGAAGGGCGTACTTCACCAGGGGAACGGCCACCAGCGGACGCCACAGAAGCGGCCATCGGGGACGCCCGAAAAGCGTGAGCTTCGGCCCGAGCGAACAAAGCGCGAGCAGGATGAACATCCCGAGGAGCAGCTTCGCGGTCCGGCTCCGGCGTGACCTCCAGCCGAACCAGGCGACCACGATGAGCATAGGCAATCCGAGGTACGCGCTTTGCTCGGAGAGGTTCCCGGTGAACCGAAAGCTGAGGTGAGTGAACGCGCCAGACCCAAAGCGCGTGAGGACGGTGGGGACCACGAAGTTCGCGGGATCGGTGACGTACAGGGTCGAGTAGAAGTCGTAGATCGGCGGTTCGGAAAGACCCCGGACGACGTAATAGAGGTAGGGCGACAGGAAAGCGCCTGCCAAGAGATACGCCGCGACGATGGACCGCCCGGCGCTCAGGGCCACGGCTCGCCGCTCTCGCCAATCGAACAAGGCGAACAGCAGAAGAGCGATCCCGCCGAAAAGAGTCATCGTGAAGAAGACCTCGGTCGAAATCAGGAACTGAACGACGAGCAGCCCGGCCATCGGAAGGACGAATCGCCATCCACGGAGGCCGCCTTCGACCCGGCGAACGACCAGCAGCGCCGCAAGCGGCGGGACGAACACCGTGGCGAGGTTCAGGTGGCCGAGCATCTTGCTCAGCTCGTAAGACGAAAACCCGTAGAGGTAGCCGGCGGCGAGCGCCGCCCACCCCGACCGGGTGGCGTGCCTGGCCAGCATGAACGCTGAGCATCCGGAGAGGGCCGGCGCCAGGACGTAGAGGACGTTGTAGGCGACGATCGGGCCGGCGCTCAGCGTGAGCGGCGCCGCCAGCAACGCCAGTGCAGGGACGGCGGTCGTGCCGGCGAGGTTCGCCCCCGAGGGGGCCCACACCAAGTGCGTGACGAACGGGTTCAGCCGGTGGCCGAGCGCGTACGGCCACCACTTGAGGAACCACATGATGGCTCCGGGATCCGCCCCTTCGCCGAGGTAGGCCTTGCCCGGGTCCGGGAGAACGTGGTGCCCGAAAAAGACAACCGAGAGCGCCAAATACAGGAAAAAAGCCCCCGTCGCGGGCCCGAGAGCCCCAAATGGCCGATTTTTTCGGCCAGAAGGGCCACGCCTAGAATGCTCAGGGCTCCAGTCGGAGCCCAAAGGAGCCGATGGAAAAGTCATGGGAATCAAGGTGATCATCGCGGACGACCACTCGCTCGTCCGGCAGGGACTTCGGCGGTACCTCGAGATGGCCGGCGATATCCAGGTGGTCGGTGAAGCCGCCAACGGTCGCGAGGTTCTCGGAATCATGGATAACGGCGCCAAAGACGCCGATATCGTGCTTCTGGACATTCGAATGCCCGAGATGGATGGCCTCGAGGCCGCGCGGCGGATCAAACAGCACCACCCCGCCGTGGGGGTCATCATGCTCACGGCGTACGACGACCGTCAGTTCGTGGTCGAGGCCGTGCGGGCAGGGGCTAAAGGCTACGTGCTGAAGGCCCGTGACGCCGAACATCTCATCCAGACCGTGCGGCTGGTAGCCGGCGGAAACATGGTGATCGATCCGCAGCTGGTGGTGGCGCTCGCCGACGAGCTGTCCCAGACCAAGGAACGCGACCGAAAGGCCGAGACCCTCACCGCCCGCGAGATCGAGGTTCTTCAGCTTCTGGCGTTCGGCCACACGAACAAGGACATCGCAGACCAGCTCTACATCTCCCCCGATACCGTCAAGACTCACCTCGAGCACATCTTCGAGAAGCTCGGCGCCTCCGACCGCACCGCGGCCGTCGCCGAGGCGCTTCGCCGGCACCTCATCGAGTAGCCCCGCTCCGAACGGCGTTCCCGCCTCCTCAGGAATACCGGTTCATCCCGCCTAACGGCGGGACGATTCGGGCCGATATTCAGATCATGCGGGCCCTATTCATCCGAACCCAGGCCCACCGGGATGTCTAGAGCAGCCTCACCCACGACCTTCTGGTTCGACGAGCGGTCGCCACTGCTGATCGTCGCGGTGGGCGGGGCGATCGTGCTGTCGGTCCTCACGCTTGGGGCGGCCGGACCTTTTCCCTTCCCGCCGTCGCTCTCCGGAGGACTGGTGTTCTTCGTTGCGGGTGCGTCGGCCGCCACCGCGGCGTGGTGGACGGCGAGACGGCGCGGCGCCTGGCGAGGGACTCGATGGGCCGCTGTGGCGACGGCAGCCGTTTCGCTGGTGGAGGCGGCCGGCCAGATCGCCCGGCGCCTGAGCGGCGGCCCGACAGACGCAGACGTCGCTTCGGCCGGCATGCTCGCCGTTCTGATCGTGTTTCTCGGGATCCTCGTCACGGATTTCTACGACCACGCCCGAGAGGATCGCGTGGCTCTGCTCTCCGATGTGGCGCTGGTGGCGGTGTTGACGGGATCGGCGGCGTTCCTCTTCCTGCGCCTTCCAGGAGAGACGGTGCAATCGGCGTGGCACGTCGCGATGTCATTGGCGCTGATCGGCATGGGGGTTCTGGTCTTTTCAGGGTGGATCGTGCTTTCGCTGTGGTGCCCCAGCCCCGTCCACATCAGCCTGACCGCGTGCGGAGCGCTGGCCGCGGTGGCCGCGGTGGCGTTCCAGCACGGCCAGTTCCTTAGTCGGTCCGCCGATTCGCTGGTGGGTCAACGGTCGGCCGCGGCCGTCTCGCTCCTGGCCATGGCGGCCATCCTGGCGGTGGAGCCACGCCTGAACCCCGGCGAGCCGCGGACGCCCAAGGTCGCGTGGTGGATCCGGCCGGCGTTGCTCGCGGCATCCCTGTCTGCCGTCTCGGTACTGGTGGTGCTGAGCGTCCTCCATCCGGGATCGACGCTGCTGGGCGAAGGCCGCCTCGTCCTCGTATCGGTGGTTTTTGCAGCCGTTGCGCTGCGCTCGCTGGCGAACCAATACGAGCTGGCCAGGACCACCAAGGTCCTCGAGAGGACCGTGCAGGAACGCGGCACGGCCATCGCCTCCCTTCGATCGGCCTCCGAGAT